>DAIQPZ010000144.1:0-7029 GCA_036787065.1 Anaerolineaceae bacterium | reverse complement strand
ACTGAAATCCACGCGCGAGGTCAGATCGATGCTGAGTGGGGTCACAGAGACGACCTGCTTGACCAGCAGGGCGTAAATGTCACAATCTTCGGGAAGTTCGTGAGGATCAACTTCGATTTCATAACCGATCTCGGCGCGCTCAGACCAGTCGGTGCGTTCGGGGCGCAGGGCCTTAAAATAACGGTGGCGCGCCTGGCGGGTGATCTCCCATGGAGTGGCGACCGTAGCCGTGTCGGGAATGTCTACCTTGAGGATGTCGACATCTTCGGGTAAGCGTTTTTCAAGCATTTGCCGGGCTAAGAGGGTGACGAAATGCCTGGCAGGCGCAAAATCTACCTCCCTGGAATAAGACAGGTAATGATCCGGGCGAGTCCTTAAAGAGACAGCCATCGCCGGGATGCCCAAGGATGCGGCTTCCAGGGTCGCGCCAACCGTCCCAGAGATGGTGACGCCGGTGCCTACGTTTTCACCGTAATTGATCCCTGAAACGACCAAATCCGGCGGTTGGGGCATAATTTCCAGAACACCATGTAATACGGCCTGGGCGGGTGTGCCGCCCACCGCGTAAACAGTCCAATCCCTGTCATGCACGCGCAGGGTTTGTAGGTTGATCTTGCCGTCTGAACTGGACGGCAGGCTGCGCCCAACTCCCGAAGACTGTTCGCGCGGCGCGACCACGTGTACAAAACCAAGGCTGGAAAGTGCCTCGGCTGCAGCCCACAGACCGGGCGATTGGATGCCATCGTCATTGGTGAGTAGTATCTGGTATTTGTCTGACATTGGGGCTATTATACCTGTTTTATTACTGCTCAGGCTCACGTGAATAAGGCCCGAATTTGAGGTGTAGGCGCTTACCTGGTAAGCGCAAAACACCTCAAATTCGGGGACTCTCTTCTCGTGGCTGAGTAGTAACCCTGTTTTACCGGGTTTCTAGCATGAATATTGCACCGATAAGGGCAAAAACATTATCGACTGATTACGGGGAAGGCATCACATGACATTAACTTTCGAGCCCGAAACAAAGATCTATAAGGGCTGGCGGAACTGGGTGAACGGGGTGATCTCCCACAATTCAAAATCTGTACAGCTCCCTCCACCCCCTAATGAGGGCGACTCCACTGCCAATGACCTTTACCGCCAGGCCTTAGACCTGATGCCTGGCCTGTTTTACATGGTTAACTGGGTGGACAAG
This sequence comes from Anaerolineaceae bacterium, assembly GCA_036787065.1. GTDB lineage: Bacteria > Chloroflexota > Anaerolineae > Anaerolineales > Anaerolineaceae > JAJYIW01. The sequence goes on along the minus strand of DAIQPZ010000144.1, from coordinate 5,837 downwards.
CGCATGGTTTTTGCCAACCAGGTTGCCCTGAATTTTTATGGACTGCATTCCGATCATGGTGAGGTGCTCAATTTTACCTTGATCGAATCGGCCATCCATCCGGACGATCAAGAAGCATATAAGAGTGCCAGGCGCTGCTTGCGATCCGCCCCCCAGGGCGATACTGTGGAGGCGGAGATCCGCTGCCGGAACTACCAGGACCAGTGGTGCTGGCTGCATTATACGGCTAAAGTGATCAGCAAGACTGTGGATGGTTTTCCGGAGATCGTCTTATGGTATGGTCAGGATGTCACCGGGCGCAAACAGGCAGAAGAGCGCCTGGTATTTGCCAGCTACCACGATATTCTGACCGGACTATATAACCGTGCCTATTTTGAGGAAGAATTAAGCAAACTAGAGGGCGGCCGTAATTTTCCCCTGGGCGTTCTGATGGTGGATATCGATAATATGAAGCAGACTAACGATCGCCTGGGGCACAGTGCCGGGGATGAATTAATTTGCCGGACTGCCACGATCTTGAAAATGGTCTTTCGGCGAGAGGACATCATTGCGCGCATTGGCGGGGATGAATTTGCGGTCCTGCTGCCCAAAACCGACCGGACCCAGGCTGTAAAAGGCCTGTCGCGGGTCCGGCTGGAGATGCAGAAGGTCAATAATAGCCCGGGGCGGAATCCGCTCAGCCTGTCGATTGGCATGGCGGTAGCCACCTATGACAGCGACCTGCGTTTAGTGCTTAAGCGGGCGGATGAGGCGATGTACCAGGAGAAATCGCGCCATGGTGGGCGGGGCATTCCTTTAAAAACAGAAGGTGAAGGCTGAGTTCAATCCTGGACCCGTGGAAATGCCGCGATGCGCAGGTTCGTCGATCCATATGGGATCAAACTGATCTCTTCCGCGGGTTCTGAGGATGGGTAGGGACCTCCTTCGATTGGCCCGGCCGAATTATCCAGCATCTGCCAGTCCGGCAGGCGTTTCCCGGTTGTTTTAAGGACGACCGGTGCGCTGGACGGGTCAAAAGGCACCGGCCCGGGGACTGATGTTTGGATGTGGAAGCTCGCCTGGACGGAGTCGGGCGTAACGGTCAGCCCGTAATTCCATGGGGTGGTCGGGTAGACTTCCCAATCTGCCGCGGGTTCTGCACGCGCCACCTTTTCCCAGTGTTCGCCAATCTTAAGCCCGAAGAGGAGTGGTCCGCGGAAAACCGAAACCAGGCCCGCGTGCCCAATGTGCAGGCGGACTGCCATTGGGAAGGTCAGGCGGATCCGGTCGCCGTCCATCCAGGCCCGTTCGATGGGGAAGAATGAGCCCGCCGCGGGAGTAACCGTTTGACCGCCGACCTCGACCCGGGCGCCAATGGCCCACTCGGGGATGCGCACTACCAGGGGGAAGGTCAGAGGATCAGCTTTTGCGGTGATCACGCAAACATCCACTGTTTCATCGAAAGGATAAGCCGTTTCTTCCACCAGCCTGACCTGCCCGGCAGGCAGGTCGGCGGTGGCTTCACACGGCCCGAAAGCGGTCAGTGCCAGCCCGCCATCCGGCGTGCCCATCACCAGGCTCTTAACCAGTTTTGGCCAGCCCTGGTGAAAGTTGGCCAGGCAGCAGTTGAAGTTTGGCTCAAAACCATAGATGTTGGAATCGTCGTTGTTGTTAAACCAGCCACGTTTAGCGATGGTAGCCGCCACCTGGTTGACCTGTTGGTCATATTGGTGAGCCCACATGTCCGGTTTACAGGCCGCGGGGTAGGCGTTATAGGCGATCTGTTCCAACCGGTCGCCAAACCAACTATCGCCCAGAATGCGCAGGTTTTCTTCGAGTGAAAACATGGCTTCTACCACCGCGCACAGCTCGGTGCCCACGATGGGAGACGACCCGTGCAGGTGTTCGTCGCCGCTGAAGATGCCATTGGGCTGACCGTGGTGTTTCAGTAAATTTTCGAAGCCCAAACGGGCAGCGTCGCGATAGAACGGATCGGGGTCCTGCACTGCCAGCACAGCAGGCGTTTTCAGCCCCATGGCGTTGTTGACCACATGCGTCGCCATATAGCCATTGGGATCCAGCATGACCCCTTCGTTAAGCCCATCGCGAGCTTGCAATGCCGTCCAATCCATGGTTTGTGCCGCCATTTTCTTGGCCAGGTCAACCAGGAAGGCCTCCCCGGTCAGGTTGTATAACCAATGGATAGATAGCAGGTTATCCGCGGCGCGTGCCTTGGCCCAAACTTCGAGCGGACGGACGTCCAGGGTGCGCTGCTGGTAGCGGAAGTAGGCCGTCATGAGGTCTGGCACGCGCCCGTCATCGCTGGCCTCGTAGTAGCCGGTCAAGACCTTGAGCATGACCATACGCGGCCACCAATCGTTATTCGATGGGCCAAAGTTTCCGCTGGCGACCTGGCTGTGGATGGCCCAGGAGACATATTTGTTGGCTTTGACGATCAGTCGCGGATCGTCAAGGGTATACGCCAATGGCAGAAGCCCATCCAGGTAATAGGGCGGCCGCTCCCAACTGTTGATCGCCCCACCAAGCCAATCGGCATTGAGTCCCGCTTCTGGCCAGATCTCATCCAGGTGACCGGTGAGCCCATTGGCTTGCACGGTCAGTTGGTCTAGAAGCCAGCCTTTCGGGCGGATGGAACCCAGCGGCAGGGCTAAAAAGGCGGCTGGTTGGAGCGGTGGGCGGTTAGCGGGTAGGGGGCGGTGGTTGCTCATGAGGCTCTCTTTCGTAATACGCCATCAGGATTTTTGGTTACAGCACGGCTAAGATGACAATTATAGTCTAATCACCTGGTGCAAGCCGCGCTGCAGAAATTCCGTTTATAATTTGGCCATTCTCACATTGCATTTTCACCTGGAGGTCTTATGAGTTATGAGGATGGCTGGGCTGCAATTCACCTGCAAATGCCGGCGCGCGTGCCGCACACCGAATATTCGGTGGAACGCCACTGGCAGCTGGTCAAACGGGTCACCGGGATAGAGGTTGGGCCGCACAGTCGCGCGGACCTCCAATCGCAAGCTTCATTCGCGCTGATGAAGGCCTGGAATTTCGATTTCCGCTGGTCAACCCTGATCGGTGATGACGTTTTTGGCAGCCGGCGCACCGATATGGGGCACGCCGAGTACGAAGCAGAAGGGGTCGACCGGCGCGATACGATCCACTGCCCATTTACGACACCTGAAGAAGTGCTGGCCATGGACTTCTTTGAGACCTACGGGACGATCGATAAAGCCTACTGGAAGGCGCGCTTTGAAGAGTCTTACCGCGCCCAGACCCGTGAAACTCCTGACCTGGTGACCATGACCGGCGTGTATGTGACCGGGATCTCGGGTCTGATCGCGGTATTTGGCTGGGACATGCTCTTGCTGGCGGCTGGAACCGATCTTCAGGCTTTTGGCGAGTTGGAAAACCGTTACGCAGCCTGGATCGGCCAGTTCTTTGAGGCCCTGGGTGAGGCGGATGTGCCGGTGGTGATGGTGCATGATGATATTGTGTGGAGCTCCGGCCCATTCATCTCCCCAAAATGGTACCGAAAATTTCTCTTCCCGAATTACCGCAAACTGTTTGCCCCGCTGCTCGACTCGGGCAAGAAGATCATATTTACTTCTGATGGGAACTTTAACCAGTTCGTGGATGACATCGCGGCTTGCGGGGTGCACGGTTTTGTGATGGAGCCCACCACGGACATGGCCTATATCGCTGAAAAATACGGCCGGAGCCACGTCTTTATTGGCAACGCCGATACGCGCATCCTATTAAACGGGAGCAAGGCCGACATCCGCGCCGAAGTGGAGCGATGCATGGCGATCGGCAAGGCATATCCCGGTTTCTTTTTGGCGGTAGGCAACCACATTCCGGCCAATACGCCGGTGGATAATGTGCTTTATTATGAACAGGTGTATGAGGAATTATCCCGGCGGTAACGGTCCCGCGAGGGCTCTGGCGGATAGCCCGGTCAACTTTTCGCTGATTTCCCACAACCGGCGGGCGGCTTCTTCGTCATAGGAAGCCGGTGAGGAGGTGACAGCCTTTTTATGGATAAAGTATTTCCCACTGACCCCTTCCACTTCCGGGGAAGTAGCCAGGTAAAGGCTGCTCTGCGCCCCCTCTTCAGGGCTGATTGCGCCTATCTGGATCAGCGATATCAACGGCTTGAGGATGCCAAGGTTATTTTTAGCAAAATTGGAGGCCACGAAGCCAGGATGCATGGCATTAGCGGTGACCCCTGTGCCTTCCAACCGGCGGGCCAGCTCGTAAGTAAACAGCAGGTTGTCCAGTTTGGACTGCCCATACGCGCGCATCCCGTTGTAGCCTTTTTTATTTTCAAGGTCGGCGAAGTTCAGGCGGGTGCCCTGGTGCGCCGCCGAGGACACATTGACAATGCGCGCCGGTGAACTGGCGACCAGTGTGTCCAAGAGCAGGTTGGTCAACAGAAAATAATTGAGGTGATTGAGCCCAAAAGTCATTTCAATCCCGTCAGCCGATTCGCGCCGCGAAATAAAGACTGCCCCAGCATTATTCACCAGCACATCCAGGCGTGAGAAATGGCTTTTGAATTCATCCACCAGGCGGCGAATGTCTTTCTGCGTAGACAGATCCCCGACCAGGTAAACTACTTTGGTATTCCCCGTTTTTTTGCGGATCTCGTTGGCGATGCGGTCGCTTTTTTTGCGGTCACGCCCGATCATCACCAGCGTGGCCCCCATCTCTGCCAGCCTCAGGCTGGTTACTTCCCCAATCCCGGATGTGGCCCCTGTGACGATAGCAACTTTTCCGGTCATTGTTTGTTTAAATTCAGGCATGGTTTACAGGCTCCTTGGTGGGGCAATGATCAATCGTTTTCATTTTACCCCGATTTATTTGAATGAGTCGGTTTAACTCAATTCACCCTATCATTAACGTGATTGCTCAGACACACATGAATAGACCCGAATTCTCTTCTCGCGCGGGAGGCCATTAATGGGCAGCCAAACATTAAATTCATGGATGCGGGGCTGTTCCCGGCAGATCCAGATCATCCTTGGGATCGGTGGTGCGGTGCTGCTGGTTTTCGGAGGGTTGGTAGGCCTGGCACTGTCGGTCCCGGGCGCCACACCGAATACCCGCAACCTGATCATCGCCGGCGGGCTGCCTGGCTGTACGCAGCTTTCTACCTATGCGGCCTGGCGCAAGCCTTGAAGCAGTCGGGCATAGAAAAAGGCGATCCCGCTTACCGGAGCCTGGTTGCGGCTGCCACCGATGAGTCCTGGGGGCGGAGTCTGCTCACGGACCCACGCGCGCGCCCAATCATTCTTCGGCTGACCCAGACAGAAGGGCCTGCAGCGCCGCGCGAGTCGTAGGGGCCATCGCCATCCCGTTTGGAACATAACAGCCACCGCAGCCATTAGCTGCTGGCGCTGCTGTAATTTTTGAGCCCTTGCTGCCAGAGCAGGCGCACTATCATCAGCAGCAGTAAGGGAAGAAGCACCGACCAGGCCAGATAGATGGGGGGCATTTTATTCAGCACGAACATGGGCGGAAAATTAGTGATGGCGAAAATGGGCAGGACAAATATGCCAATAGCCTGGATCCAGCGGTTGTAAATATCCATGGGCATATTGTTAAAGTCCCAGAACGAGTCGGAGATTTCGGCGATGGCACTGGTGTTCAAAAACCAGAAGGAGAGGATCTGGGGGATCAAGAACAGACTGTAGCTCACCAGCGCGCTGATCACCATGAAAAAGGCGTATCCTCCCACGGTGAAAAAATTAAAAGGGATACCCAGGCGTGACCAGGCGATGGCGACTACGATTAACCCGGCGATGGCATCCACGCTAAAAATGGTCAGGTCTGCCTGGCGCAGG
>DAIQPZ010000143.1:0-7043 GCA_036787065.1 Anaerolineaceae bacterium | reverse complement strand
TCTATCGGGGACCCCACCCTGGTCAGCGGCGCTACCGCGGTGTGCAGTATGTACGACATCTTTGCATTTTACCTTCAGCGGGGTAACATCGATGTAGGCTTTTTGGGGGGCGCGCAGATAGACCAGTTTGGCAATATCAACGCCACGGTGATCGGTGATTATGCTCATCCTAAAGTGCGCTTGCCGGGTTCGGGTGGTTCGATGGAGATTGCTGCCTGGGCCAACCGCTGTTACATTCTCACTCCGCACCAGAAACGGCGTTTTCCGGCGCGGGTCGATTATGCCACCTCGGCCGGCTTTTTAGCTGGGCGGGCTCAGCGCCTGGCGGCGGGTGTACGTGGCGGAGGGCCACAGGCCGTGGTCACCGACCTGGGCATCCTCGAACCGAATGAGAACGGTGAGCTGGTTTTGGCGGCACTCCACCCCGGGATAAGCCCTGAGCAGGTTCAGGCCAATACCAGCTGGCCGCTTAAGCTGGCGCCAAACCTGCGCGAGACGCTGCCTCCCACCCAGGAGGAATTGCGCATCTTACATGAGGAGCTGGATCCGCAAGGGATCTACCTGTCCGGTTCCTGAAAGTTCCCCAGAAAGTGGGCAATGAGTCAGTTATGAATAACTTTATTGAAGTTCTCATCACCATTCCATTCACCGAGGCTCAGGTTAACAGCCTGCGCAACATTTCCCCGCGCTTGAATATCACCGTCCAGCCGGGGCGCAAGCCTGAAGACATCTCGATGGAAATCTGGAACCGGACCGAGGTACTGTATACCGACCGTGTCCTGCCTCCGCCGGCGCAAGTATCCAATCTGAATTGGGTCCAGTTCCATTCAGCCGGGATCGATTTCGCCGTGGATTCACCTCTGATCAAAATGCCGGGGATCGTCGTGACCACCTTGAGCGGCGCGGCTGCCACACAGGTGGCTGAATACGCGGTGATGATGATGTTGTCCTTCGGGCACCGTCTGTTGGAGCTGCTGGCGAGTCAAGCACGCACTGAATGGCCGCATGACCATTGGGAACGCTTCGTCCCGCAGGAATTGTCGGGCAGCACGGTCGGCCTGGTGGGTTATGGCAGTGTGGGCCGGCAGATCGCGCGTGTATTGTATCCCTTTGGCATGACCATTCTGGCCATCAAGCGCGATGTGATGCGCCCGCAGGACGCGGATTATATGCAGGATGGGCGGGGTGACCCACAGGGTGATTACTTTCAGCGTCTCTACCCCATCCAGGCGCTGAGCTCGATGTTGAAGGAGTGCGATTTTATCGTTGATTCACTGCCGTTGACCCCCGATACACGCAACCTGATCAATGCGGATGTGTTGTCGGTGGTCAAACCGACTGCCTTCTTGCTCGATGTGGGGCGGGGTGGCATCGTCGACCACGTGGCACTGATCGCTGCTCTTCAGGAGCACCGCCTCGCCGGAGCGGCCCTCGACGTTTTCCCAGAAGAGCCGTTACAGCCAACCAGCCCGCTGTGGCATATGCCGAATGTCATTATTACCCCGCATCTATCTGGGATCAGCCCGTATTATGATGACCGCGCAGTGGCCTTATTCGCCGAGAACCTTAACCGCTACCTGGTTGGGTTACCACTATACAACCGCTTCGATCCACAGAAAGGATATTAATCTGTTGACTTCTCAGCTACATGAAGATACGTGCCGAATTTGAGGTGTTTGCGCTAACTTGGTTAGCGCAAACACCCCATATTCGGTTTTTTTCACACGGTGTCGAGTAGTTATTTACTATGTTCAACTCATTAAAGGTTATCTTATTTGATCTGGGCAGTACCTTAATTTATTTCGATGGGGGCTATACACCCTGGCTGTCCGAAGCTACCTCCGCGCTGGCCCGGTCACTGATCGGAGGCGGGTTCAACCTGGACGAAGCCGCTTTTATCAGCGCCTACGATACCCGTATCCAGGCGTATTACCAGGAGCGTGGTTCCGAGTTCATCGAGTACACCACCGCTTATTATCTACGTCAGATTCTGGCAGATTTTGGTTATCCAGCGGTACCGGACGAGTCGATTAAGGCTGCATTGGCTTCTTTATACAGTGTTTCGCAAGTGCGTTATCATCTGGAAGAGGACACCCTCTCCACCCTCAATGAGCTGCGCCAGCGCGGTTACCACCTGGGGTTGATCTCCAATGCGGGCGATAACGAGGATGTGCAGACGTTGATTGACCAGCACGGCTTACGTTCTTATTTCGAAGTGATCCTGGTTTCGGCAGAAGTGGGCATCCGCAAACCCCACCCACGCATCTTCCAATTGGCCCTCGATCGTTTGGGTTGCATTGCGCAAGAGGCGGTGATGGTAGGTGATACCCTCGGCGCTGATATTCTCGGAGCGCATAACGCCGGAATGCCTGGTATCTGGATCACCCGCCGTGCAGATACGCCTGACAATCGCGATCACCTGGACACAATCCGCCCTGATTTAACAGTGGACAGTCTGGCAGCGCTGCTAAATTACTTGTAAAAAACCCTTGCATCCCATAAGATAGGTGCTGTAACATTAGGACTTACGCAAGACACATCTGAACGGTAGGGGACTTGATTTGTTGACGCAAATAGTCGTCCAAAAGGTCATGCTTGACATGATAAATGGTTCGTTGGGTTTCAACCGCCACCTGTTTGAGCCGAACCCAAACCAGAATGGCACAGCCAATGTGGTTTCTAACGGTTCTGGTTTTGCTTTCATCTCTTCACAGTAACGCTTTTGGCTCAATCGTCAACTTTTCTATCTTGCGTAGTCCTAAATATTAATCACAAACACCTGGGTGCCCCCCTCACCCAGGTGTTTGTATGTTAACTGGTGGTTCGGGCGGCCGTTTTAACCGCTCATCTCGCCACTGTTCTGCAGTGCGCTGGATTACCCTACGCCAGGCCTGGTGCGTCCCAGGCGTGCTGTCTGGGCCGTAGGTGAGTTGGTCCAGGAAATCTACCACTTCGTGGTACCTGCCTTCGATCAGGTTGATCACTGTAGTCCGTGTTTCAGTCTCATTCAACATAAACCAGTGGAAGCTGTGGATCAACCCATCGATCAGCAGCATTTTCTCTTGTGGGCGGACCGCTGTGGGGAAGCTATTCACAAATCCCTGGAATAGAACCATCACTGGTTCCGCTCCACTGAGCTGTTTGTGCTGGATCGTGCCGAAATAATCGCGCCAACTGAGGCTCCAGCCGCAGGTCGGGCAGGTCAGGATTTCATCTGGATGGCTGGAATGTTGAATGGTGGTGGCACAGGCTCGGACAGGGAGCCTGTCGGTGGAAGGCGCCCACGGCGTCCAGAAAGCTCTGGCAGCGCGCCCGCAGTGTCCATTGTGGTAAAATCCTGCCTTATGTCCAATCCGCAACCTGCCACGCTGGCCGCCGGCCGCCAGGCATTGGTTAAAAATAAATTCCTGATCGTCTATACTGCCTTGGTGGCGGGCATTCTCTGTCTGAGTTTTTCCGGCCTGTTTGTCCGTTGGGCCAACGCGCCGGGTGTGGTGACTTCATTTTATCGTATGACTATCGCGGCGGTGGTCATGTCGCCTGTTCTGGTGCGCCAGGTACGCCATCAGTCTGAGCCGGGTAAAAATAAATTTTCCTGGGGTCTCCTGCTTCCGGCTGCGTTAGGCGGGCTGTTCACCGCCCTGGATCACGGCGCCTGGGCCACATCGATGAGTTTTACCCGTGTAGCCAACGCCACCCTGCTCAACAACACGGCTCCCATCTGGGTGGCGCTGATCGCTTTTTTTGTTTTCAAAGAAAAACTCAAAAAATATTTTTGGGTTGGCCTGGCGCTAACCATGGCGGGGGCCAGCGTGGTGTTGGCGTCGGACCTGGTCGCTCACCCGACCCTTGGGTGGGGAGACCTCATTGCCCTGGGTTCTGGCTTCTTTTATGCGGCTTATTTCCTGGTCACCCAGCGCGCGCGGAGGGGCATGAGCGCTTTCGTCTACATGGCGGTGGTGGACCTGGTTTCTGCCCTGTTCTTGTTAAGCTTTTGCCTGATCTTTCGCCAACCCCTCACCGGTTACCCGCCCATGACCTATCTGATCTTTGTGGCCGCGGCTCTCGTCTCTCAGATGGCTGGCCATCTCTGCCTTAGTTTTGCCTTGGGGCATCTGCCGGCCTTTGTTGTGGCGCCCACCATGATTGCCCAGCCGGTGCTGACCGCTCTTCTGGCGATCCCATTATTAGGAGAAGCTCTTAATCCTTCCCAATGGATCGGGGGAGTAGCGGTACTGGCCGGCATTTTCCTGGTCAACCGCAGCCAGGAAGCCTCAGCGAATTAGTGGGTCTGTTGGGTTATGCCGCGCGCAGCCTGAGGGTATCGCCTTCATCAACCAGCTCGAAGAAGCAGGCGCGTTCAAATGGGGTCTGGTTGGGCCGGTGGAGGCTGACGAACAGGCTCCCATCGAAAGCCCTGAAGACCATGCCGTGCCCGCCATCTTCTTCCCACAAGGGCTGGTCGAGTTGTTCCCATGGGCCTTTGATTTCACCGCTGGTCGAGCGCGCCAGGCCTATCGCGTAGCCTTTGGGTCCCATGCTCGACCACAGCATGAGCAGCCGGCCTGTGATTGTGCGATAGAGGAAGGGCCCATCCGTGACGTAGGTCGGGAAGCGGTTGGGGCTGCTGGCGTCAGGCCAGGCGGGGTGGGTTACCCAGGCGGCCTCGGATGCGTTGAAGAGGAAAATGGGCTTGCCAATAACCTGCTTCAAATCACCCGAAAGGGGCATGGCATAAACCGCGCCATTGGCGACCTGCACCCATTCATGACAGAATACGATCCACGGCTCGCCCCATGAGTCGATGGCCAGCGTGCCATCCAGGCATTCCCAGTCCGGTGGGGTGACCGGGCCGTCCGTCAATGGCGTGTAAGGTCCTTCGGGCGCATCCGCTACCAGGATTTGCGTTCCGCGGTAGCGTTTGGGAGCTTTGAACGAGGCGAACAGGTAATACTTTTCACGGAAACCATGCGCTTCGGGCGCCCAGAAATTGGTTGCTCCCCAAAACGCTGGACCGGGACGGAAAGCCGGGATGGGTCCCTCCCAGGTCTCGAGGTCACGGCTGCGGTAGCAGTCAAAACCGCCCCCTGGACCGGACCATGCGTCGGTGTCGGTGGTGCCGAACAAATAGTAAAATCCTTGTTCTTTCACAGGCAGGACAAACGGGTCGCGGATCTGGATGTCTTTGAGGGTCAGCAGGCTCATGTTGGCTCCTTTAAACGGTAATTATGAAGAACCCTTCATATTTCACTTACCTTCCGGTTCGGCTGAAAGTGTCGCGGATGGCTTGTAAATAACCCATGCCGTAGTGTGTATCCGGCTCCAGGTAGCTGCCCTCGGTCCATTCGTTCCAGGCGTTAATCGTCAGGATTTTTGGGCGGGAAATGGGCAACAGGTCCAGGCGGCGCTTAATCGAGCGCAAAGCACGCTTGAAGGCAGCCGGGGTGTTGCCCGCCAGGCAAGGCGTGAAGGGGTAACCGGCATTAATAAAGGATTCTGACGCCACGGTGCGCGGGCTTGAATCCCAACCCATGGTGGCGTTTGGGAAGTAGGGCAGGTCGATCTCGGCCTCGATTTTATCCCAATAGCGCAGATATTCCTGGCTGGCCCAGGCGTAACGGGTCTCAGGGAAGGTTGTCATCGGCACATGGTGGATCCAGACGTAAGACGTGACCGAATCAAAACCCAACCCGCGCAGCATCTCTCCCGGCTGGCGCAGCGCTGCCTCTCCCGGCAATATGCCCTGGCTCCAATAGACCTGGTTGAGATGCAGATCCGGGAAACCAGCCGCGCGTGTCTCACCGCGGAACCAGGCCAGCGCATCGCGCACACCGGCGAAGCCGCCCAGGCTGCGCACCAACTCGGGCAGGTCGTAGAAAGAGAAATAGGGTGCGCCGTCGATCGTCCAGTACGCCGGGTGGTGGAAATAATCCGTGATGACGTGGCGGGCGGCGGTTTCGAAGGTCTGGCGGGTGATCGCGCCGGGGTAAAGCTGGCGGTAATCGCCGGTTTGGCATTCGAGCAGCCGGGCGGGATGGATGTCAGACCAGTTATGGTTGGCCCACATAATGGCAAACTTAAGCCGGTCGTTGTTGCCCGCTTTCAAAAAACCCTGCTCCAACCCGCGTTCCAGGAATGGCCCATCGTTGTACCAGTACCAGTCAAAGATAAACGCGTCCAGTCCGTGGTTGGCCGCCGCCGCAATCTTTTGGGCCATCACCACCGGGTCGGATTCGTCTGTGTAACCCCAGGCGGGGATGCGCGGCTGGCGCTGCCCGGGATAACGCGGCACGGCGCGCTTGACCAGCTCCCATTCTGTCCATCCCGGTCCGTGCACCGTCGCGTTGCGAGGGTCGGGGTGGTAGTTGGGGAAATAATAAGCAGCGATCTGGTAAGGCCGGCTCATAAGCACCTCGAATGGGTACAGGGATGAGTTTGAACAGGGTTAATCATAATCCTAAATTGCCAGACTGTAGGGTGGTGGTTGAGCCGCTCTCTTGAGTGCCACTCACTTTCTGCCTGTATAAGGGTTTATAGAATGGTGAGTTGTAAAAATCATGAAACCCGGTCACAATTAAAGGAAACGATTGGGAGACGATTAATGCCGATAGAATTTGAAATCTCCGAAATTTTCCCGGCTACCTGCGGTGAAATTTACAGCGCCTGGGTCAGTTCTGAAGGCCACAGCGCCATGACCGGCAGCCCGGCCCGTGCTTCGGCCGAGGTTGGGGCGGAATTCACCGCCTGGGATGGCTACATCACGGGTAAGAACCTGGCGTTTGAACCGGGTAAGCGCATCCTCCAGGCCTGGCGCACGAGCGAGTTTGATGCCAAGGATGCTGACTCGACGCTTGAGATCCAGCTCATACCGGTCAAACAGGGGGCGCGGCTAACCCTGCACCACAGCAACCTGCCAGCCCACGGGATGCAGTATAAGGAAGGTTGGGTTGAAAGTTATTTTGAGCCGATGAAGGCTTATTTTTCTGCTTGAGCTGATTGTAAGTGTCAGGGGGAAGTTTTATCTGCCAGGGAGGAATACCAAA
>DAIQPZ010000142.1:0-7046 GCA_036787065.1 Anaerolineaceae bacterium | reverse complement strand
ATATACGAGGGCCGAATAGGCGTAAAATCATCCTATTCGGCCCTTCACCCATCAAGTCATGATCGCCTGGCGGCAAAATACTGTTTAAGCGAAGCTGAGACTACTCTGGTTTAAAACTTCTCCATGGGTTTGGGGAAATGGCCGCGTTTTGGCGCCGGGCCACCGCTTGGCGCTGCCCATAAGGCCGCGTTGTACAATACCTTTTGGATATCTTTGTTGTGGTATGTGGGCAAGGTTTCATGGCCTGGGCGGAAATAGAAGACCTTGCCGGCGCCGCGGTAATAGCAGCAGCCGCTGCGGAAAACTTCGCCGCCCTGGAACCAACTGACGAAAACTAACTCATCTGGCGCGGGGATGTCAAAGTGCTCGCCATACATCTCTTCGTGCTCGAGCTCAATGTATTCACCCAACCCGGCGGTAATAGGATGACCCGGACTGACCACCCACAGGCGTTCTTTTTCACCAATTTCACGCCATTTCAGGTTGCAGCCGGTGCCCATCAGTTTCTTGAAAATCTTTGAGAAATGGCCCGAATGCAAGACGACCAGTCCCATGCCATCCATCACACGCTGGTGAACCCGGTTGACGATCTCATCCTGGACATCATGATGAGCCATATGTCCCCACCAGAACAGGACGTCTGTCTGCGCCAACACATCCTGGGTGAGACCGTGTTCGGGCTCATCCAGGGTGGCAGTGCGAACTGTCAGGCCGCGGGCGGTTAAGGCATCGGCTATGGCTCCATGAATACCTTTTGGATAGACCTTGCCGACTTCGGCATCGGATTTCTCATGACGACCTTCATTCCAAACGGTGACGCGAGGTAATGCAGACATGTTTTTATCTCCTTATGTAGAAAAGTAAAATCAGCACTCCACCGGTTGACCATGCAGCCCGGCGGATTTCTTAATCGCATCGTACAACTTTGCCATACGCAGACCCACTTCGGGTGGGCAGGGATTGGGGATCACGCCGCTGCGCACGGCTAAAAACTGCTCCCAAACACCCAGTGAGGGTGGAACCGCTACTTTGCGCGAGATACGCGCCCCGGTGCGCTGGATCTTGAGCGTTTCGCCCCAGATTCCAGTCTGGATAATCGCTTTGGAACAAAAGATTTTAATATCGGAATTGCAAGATGGGATCGCCTCACCGCAGCCATGCAGTGTGACCAGCGCTCCCGATTTCAACCTGCCGATGACCACAGCCAGGGTTTCCACCGGGCGGCCGAAATTATCCAACCAGGCGGCCACCTCAACAAATTCTTCCCCGGCCAGATCGACCACGGTGTTAAGCATGTGTGCGCCGGTATCAAATAGGAACCCTCCACCGGATATCTCGGGCTGCTGACGCCATGTGTCCACCGTGTTAGGCCCCCAATCCTGCCAGGCGGTCGCCGAAATGGTGAGCAGCTTGCCGGCTTCACCACTGCGCAGGATTTTAACGGCGCCGCGGATCTGGGGGGAAAGGCTGCCTGGGAAAGCCACCACCATCAATTTGTGGGTCCGATCGCGCACCTCAATCAGGCTGCGCGCCTCAACCGCATTCATCACCATTGGCTTTTCGAGCAAAACATCCAATCCTTTTTCAAGACAGGCGACGGTTTGATCGTGATGGTAAACATGCGGGGTAATGATAAACGCCGCGTCTAAGGGATAATCCTTGAGCAGTCTGGCGAGGTCGGGCTGATTAGGTGGGGGTTTAAGCCCGGCCTGTACAAAAATATCGGCTGCCACCGCGTAGCTTTTTTCGGAAGGTTCGCAAATAGCGGAAATTTGCGTTGAATCAGTTTGCTTCAACATCTGCCGGATGTGATGACGTGCCATCCCACCGCTGCCAATGATCACAGTTTTCACAGGATTTCCCATCCTCTTTCTCCTTTCACAGCCAACCTGGGACCCACAACGGTCCTGTTTAACGCGTGAATATAAGTTACTACCCAGGCCCTCGTTACAAAGACCCGAATTTGAGGTGATTGCGGTTGTTAAGCAATCGCAATCACCTCAAATTCGGCAACTTTCTTTTCATGGCTGAACAGTTACGATTATAATCTCGTTTAAAGAATAAAACGACCCCTCATTTCACTATTTTCCACCGGTCTCCCAGCGCCTGGCAACCGCAGCGTATGCCCTATTCCTCGTCTGCCAAACCCATGTGCTTTTTATAGGCCTCAGCAATATTTCGGTGTACCGAGATATTTTCCAGGTAAGAATCGCGTAACAGGCTGTCGGCCGGGATCAGATCATGCTTGCGCATCATCTCCTCGTAGGCTTTTTCCAGGTAACCCGCGGCTTCGTCTGCCTGATGATTAGCTTCGAGCGCCAGGCTGCGCAGAAAGAATATTTCCTCGCTTAAACTTTCCACGATTTGAACAAACCCAAATTGGTTATGAATGTCCAGGGCAGTTTGCGTGAAGGCGAGAGTTTCGTGGATGATCGATCCACGTTCAGCCTGGTCCTCGACAAAGTCGGCCAGTTTGAGGTGAGCCAGGGTCAACTTACAGCAGGCCGCCATCTTATACTGCCGCGAAAGTTCGGGGTGCTCTTCGGACAGATGGATCACTTCGTTGGCCCGGTCGATGGCCGCGTAAAGCTCGGGTTGGCTGCCTCTGGCGATCAAGAGTTTAGCCATTACCAGGCGGTACCCGGCCCGCCACATTGTCAAGAAATTATTTTCATTAAATTCAGCCACCCGTTCCAGAGTCGCCTGAGCATCCTCGAAAGAACCCTTCTCGGTCTGTAACTGCGCCATCCGAATGTGGATGAGCGCCACCGTTTCCGTATCTTCCAGGATCCTCAGGCATTCCTCTAAAAGGAGCAGCCCTGTATCCTGGTCACCCAAATATATACCCATAATTTGGCCGCACGTCATCAGCGCATCGCCTTCAACCGGGTGATCGCCAATCTCGCGACTGATCTGCAGGCGCTTCTGGAAAAATTCGGTCAGACAGCGGTAATAATCTCCCTGACGTTCAACCCCCAGCCCCATCAGGTACAATAAAGCCATCTCATGGCGTTTGTCGCTCAGCTCACGCGAAGCCGATAAAGCATCTTCGAGGAATTTCATTCCCAGCTCAGGTTGGTTGCTCCAGGCCAGAGAGGTGCCCATCTCGATCAACAGGTTGACTTCCATTTCCTTATCGCCAATCTGGCGGGCCAGCGTGATGGCACGCTCGCCGATTTCCCGGATGGCAGGATCATTCTCAAAAAGCAACTGCCGGCAAATGGCCATCAGGCATAAGACCTCGCGGCGCTGGTCACCTAATTTTTGGGCCAGCTCCAAAGCCTGTTTGGCCATGGGAATTCCGGCCTTCAACTCTTCACGGCTGCGCCAACTTACTACACCCGGCTGCTGTAAAAGCGCATCGACCATCCACACCGGATCATCTTCCAACTGGTGTGCCAGATGCAGTAAGGCGCCTGCGTCAGTTTCAGACGCTTTGAAATCACCTAAAAGGTTCAACACTTCTCGCCGTTCATTAAATATCTCAAACCGCTGAGCCTTGATGGCGTAAAGCTGGTCTGCATCGGTCGTCTGCGTTTGCAGATGATCGAGCAATTTGAGGGCATGGGTAAAGCGGTCGTTGGCTTCTACATTGGCGTAAATCCGTTTGGCCTGCTCGCCGGCCTGAAGGGTGTAAAACAATTCTTTCTTGGTCTCACCGGCGCCTTGATAATGATAAGCCAGCATCCCAAAATATCGAGCCAGGTCTTCAGGATTGAACAAGCTCTCCAGAAATTCAGCCACTTTTAAGTGGTAAGTTGAACGCTGGTTGACCAGCAGGCTTTCATAAGCAGCATCACGGATCAGGGTCGATTTGAAGGTATACTGCATGCCAAGTTCGGGGAACCGCCCGGTCTCATCGATCAACTGGTCACGCTGAAGGGCGGTCAGGCAAGTCCTGACCGGAAAATCTTGACCTGCCAGAGATTGGAGCACGTTCAACCAGAACACCGGCCCGGTGACCGCCGCAATCTGCAAGGTGAAGCGCTCTTCGGGTGAAAGCTGGCCAATACGAGCCAGCAGCAGCCGCTGCAGGCTGCTGGGCAGGTCGAGCGAGGTAACCGCGCGGGTGGTGTGCCACTTGCCGTTTTCCCCATCTTGAACCAGCAAGCCATTTATGATCAAGGAATGGATCAGTTCCTGGATGTAATAGGGGTTACCTTCAGCCGTTTTGATGATGAGTCCACGGGTCTCTTCGGGTAAAACAGCCGGTCCCAGGCGTAAATCGATGTAGGCGCTGCTTTGGGCTTCAGAAAGTGGGGTCACCGTGAGGCTAATGACGCGGTGAGGGTATTCCGTCTCGACGTAATGGCGGAAATCCCAGGCTGGAGAGGTGCGCTCAGGCCTGAGTAAGAGCAGGAAGAGCAGCGCCTCATTATCGACCAGTGGAAGACAGTATTTAAGCAGGTCAAGGGAAGAGGTATCCACGCACTGCATATCGGAGAAAATTACCACCATGGGGCCGCGATGCGCCATCAACTCCAACCAACTGCGCATGGTGAGGAAGAACTGCTGCCGCAGCCCTTCAGCATCCAGGTGCCTGACCCGTTCGGAAAATGACTCTTCCAGCGGCAAGGATAAAAAGGTGGCAAAGTAAGGATAATGTTCAACCAGGTGATTGCCCCACAATTCTTTCGACTTCTGGTATAAACGGTCGCGCGTGGTTTCTTTGGGTTCATCCTGTCGAATGCCGATCCAACTCAGCAGCAGATCAATCCACATGGAATAAGGCCAGGATTGATCGTATGAACGGCAGCGCCCGCGGAACCAGGTGACGGTCCGGCTAGAGGGTACGTTTCGGTTTTGGGCTTCGGCAAGGAGAGAGTTCTGGCGCGCAAAATACTGACAGACCTCATTTACCAGGAAGGACTTTCCCATGCCTTTATCACCGGTCAACATGATGATGCGTCCGCGGCCATCAAATAAATCTTCCACACAGCTTTTGATCGACTGGAATTCAACATCGCGATCGATCAAAGGGATCGAATAACCCATGGCTTCGATGGTGTGGCCCTGGTCCGCATTTTCCAAAGGTGTCAGGGGACGAAACACCGCGATGGGATGGCTGATCCCTTTGACCATGATTTCACCCAGGGGAAGCCATTTGAACTGGCTTTCCGCCAGGCTGTAGGTATCTTCCGTGACCAACACCGTGCCAGATTCTGCCGCCGATTCCATGCGAGCGGCAATCGCGACAGCCACACCCATGGCCGTATCTTCGCTGTGACGGCGGCGGTCACCCACATTCGCCACGATGACCTCACCGGTGTTCACCCCCACACGCAACTGGAGGTCAATCCCATCTTCTTTGATCAAGTCCTTGCCATAATGTTTCATGGCACGCTGCATAGAAAGCGCGGCATGCACGGCCCTTTCGGCATCATCCTCGTGCGCGGTGGATGCGCCAAAAAAAGCCACCAGCCCATCCCCTCGAAATTGGTCCACTTCGCCACCAAAGCGGTAAATCTCCGATTCCAGGATGTGAAGAATGCGATTCATCATCTCAACCCAGGTTTCGGTGCCCACCTTCTCGAGCAAATTGGTTGAACCGGTCAGGTCGGTCAGGATCACCGTCACGACCCGGCGTTCACCTTCCAGTTTGATCTCGGTCGGACTGGACTCAATAAGCGCCTCTTCTACAACAGGCAGCGGCGCAGCCACAGGCATCCGGGCAAGCGCCCGTTTGTCGGCGACCGGTATGCCGGCCGCTGCTTTACCCGCGGCTTCAAGAGCTATATCTTCCTCAGCCAGGGGTGAGCCACAATTCCCACAAAAATGATAACCCCCTGGATTACCAAAAGCGCAGTGAGGACACACCCGCATCAGGCGCAACCCACACATGCCACAAAATTTCATTTCCGGGGAGCTGTCAAATCCACAATTAGGGCATTTCATATGAGAAACAATTGTATAAAAATAGGACCAAAAAATGCAAAAACAACAACTGGGCTACCACTCTTGGCGGTCCAGTTGTCATCTAACCACCCCATTGGCGGTAATCTTAAAACCGATTTTAGCCGTTCAAAAGCTCACGAAAAGGAAACCAGAATTACATGGTATCCAGGACCATGCGCAAGCGTTTGGCAAGCTCCTGCAAAATGGTTATCGCTATTTCGGGATCTCCCCTGACCACCGCGAGGAAATCCCAGCGAACCAGAACCAGGCATTCAGTCGGTTCGGTGGTCATGACCGAAGCAGTACGCACACCATCATCCAGAAGTGCGATCTCACCGAAGAAATCTTTTGGACCGAAGTTATTTACCACAGCCTTCGTCCCGTCGGCCTTTTCACGAACCACTTCAGCCTTACCCGACACGAGGATGAAGAAACCCTCCCCTCCCCTTCCCTGGGTAGTAATCGCATCGCCCACGCCATATTTGCGTTCGATAAATCGCTTGGCCAGATATTCAATCTGTTTTTTACTTAAACCTTGAAATAGCGGAACTCTATGTATGAAGCTCAAGACTTCTTCAATACTTTTGGTCATAATCAAAATCCTCCACTTCACTGAAAAAGGTCTGGCAGGTTATGGTTAACGAACTGGCAACCAATCCGTTAAATACGATGGAATTTGTGGCGACTGCGACTGTAGCGGCTACAGCTTAATAATTGCTTAGCTCACCCATATATATCCCAAAAGGCGCTATTTCTAATCTGAATGGCTGGCTGAGAGACCCGATATTAATCGATGTTGAAAACAGGCACTTCAGTGAAGACGCTTCCAGATCAAACTTTAAAGTCTGGTGTTGATCCGACATATTCAAAATCACCAGACAAGACTGCCGGTTGGGGATGCTCTGCCGTAGAAAAGCTATATACTCCTCGGCATTTTCATGCAATGGAAGATATTCCCCGCCGATCAAAGCAGGTGTCTGCTTACGTAATTGTATCATGGCACGGTAGAAATTCAACAGGGAAGCGGGGTATTTTTCCTGATCGGCTACATTAATTCCACCGGAGTAGTTGGGATTAACCGGAAGCCAGGGCGCCACCCCGGCAGGGCTGAAACCCGCGTTGGCGCGGTTAGCCCATTGCATGGGTGTACG
>DAIQPZ010000141.1:0-7071 GCA_036787065.1 Anaerolineaceae bacterium | reverse complement strand
CAATAAAGAGGGGTGCGGGGTGTTTGTGGGTGCGAAGCACCCACAAACACCCCGCACCACCCCTAATTATCGAGATGTTACTCGGATAGTATCTGCTCAACGGTGAGAGGAGGAGGTTGTCTTTTTCACGTGTGTCTGGGCAGCAACCTCGGATGTTAGCATAATAAACGGGGTTTGTATGATTGATTGCAGTCAGGTGATCGAGTATATCAGAAAGGACCGATAAATCGATGAGTGATTATGATGTGGTGGTGATCGGCGCTGGACCGGGCGGTTATGTGTGTGCCATACGTGCTTCTCAATTAGGCTTGAAAACCGCAATTATCGATAAACAATGGTTGGGTGGTGTGTGTTTGAACGTCGGGTGCATTCCTTCGAAGGCTTTATTAAAGAATGCCGAGCTGGCTCACATTTTGCGTGAGCGGTCTAAAGAATTTGGTATTTCCTTTGATAAGTTAACTTTGGATTATAGCGCAGCCGTTAAACGCAGCCGCCAGGTGTCGGATCGCCTGACCAAAGGCGTAGGATTCCTGATGCGGAAGAATGGGATCGATGTCCATATGGGTACGGCGCATGTTACAGCGAAAAATAAAGTGACGGTGACCGATGCTGAGGGTAAATCCGAGGAAATCAATGCCAAGAATATTGTCATTGCCACCGGCGCTAGCACGGCCTTGATCCCAGGGGTAACGGTGGACGCCGAACGCGTGTTGACTTACCTGGAGGCTATTCTCCAGAAAAACCTGCCTGCTTCGGTCATTATTGTCGGTTCCGGCGCCATTGGGGTCGAATTTGCCACTATATGGAATTCATTTGGTGTCGAGGTCACGATTGTTGAAATGCTGCCGCGGATGGTGCCTCTCGAAGACGAAGAAATCAGTGCGGAGCTGGCGCGTGCTTTCAATAAACGCAAGATTAAGGTTATGACCAATACCCGCGTTCAGTCGATCGAATCCAACGACAAAGGCGTTACGGTGAAAGTGGCTGCGCCGGATGGTGAAAAAGTCCTTCAAGCCGAACAGACCCTGGTGGCGATTGGGTTTAAACCCAACAGCGGTGGTCTTGGGCTAGAGGAACAAGGGGTGACCATATCATCCCACGGTTTTATCGAAATAGACGAGCGGATGTCGACGAACGTCCCGGGGATTTGGGCTATTGGCGATGTGAGCGGTAAGCTGCTCCTGGCGCACGTGGCTTCGGCGCAGGGGATCGTCTGCGCCGAATCGATCGCTGGAGCAGAGACGGTCACTCTGGATTACACGATGATGCCCCGAGCGACTTTCTGCCAACCGCAAATTGCATCCTTCGGCCTCACCGAGGCCCAGGCGAAAGAAAAAGGGTATGCGATTAAAGTGGGCCGGTTTAATTTCCAGGCCAATGGCAAGGCGCTCGGAATGGGGGAGGGTAGCGGTTTTGCCAAGATCATCACCGATTCCAAGTACGGCGAGCTGTTGGGCGCTCACCTGATCGGCCCTGAAGTTTCGGAACTCCTGCCGGAGCTGACTTTGGCCCAGCAGATGGAGCTGACAACGGCTGAGATTGCACGCAATGTGCACGCGCATCCCACTTTAAGTGAGATATTGATGGAAGCGGCGCATGACGCCGAAGGCCACGCAATTCAAATGTAGTCCTGTTGGGGCTTGAAGGGTGAAGGTCAGGCCACCTGGTGGTAAAACGTGTCGATCGACTGCCTGACCAGGCCGGCTTCGGCCCGCTGTTGGATGATGGCAGCATTAATTTCCTTGGCCCGGTACCGCAGTTGGGGCGCATCCAATGCGGTGACGATCGCCTCTGCCAGGGCGACAGGGCTGGTTGGGTCGATGAGCAGGCCGTTTACTCCAGGGGTAATCCATTCACGCAGACTTTCAATATCTCCTGCGATTGGGAAACAACCGCAGGACATGGCTTCTAACAATGAATTAGGGGTCCCGTCGTGCTGGCTGGGCGAGGCGAAGACCTGGGCATGCAGGAAGAGTTCCCATAACTGCTCCTGGGGAAGCAGCGGCATCAGGCGTACCTGATTATTAATTCCCAGGCGTTTGATCCAGCGTAAGGCTTCGGGTTGGCCGTCCATGGATGGGCAGACGAAGAATGCCTCGGGCTTCTGGCGCAATACCAGGGGAATCGCCTGGAAAAAGACGTCGTTGCGTACACTGCCAGGCCTCGATCCACGCGGGTTGACAATCAGCGGTACCCCGGCTGGCAAAGATACCCCCATATTATTGCTGGGGGAAGGCCTGGCCTGGTTAATTTCACTCAGATCGATCCCGCCCGATCCTGGCGCCACCAATGTGGGGCGCAGGGTTGAAAAACCCCACAAATAACCCAGGCGGATATCCCGGCGCGTATCCGCGATCAGAGCATCTGCCCGAACCAGACAGCGCATAGTCATGGAAGTCATCCAGGCTGAGCCTTTGCCGTGTAGGGTGAGATCGTTCCCCCAAATCGATACCGCAAATGGGATACTTTTGGGTGTGTAGGCAGCCAGCATGCCTTCATAAGGGATACGCAAGGCGTGAACCAGATCGGGCGGGTTTTCCTCGACTTTATGCACAAATCGTTTGGCCTGGCGTTGTAAGGATAACGGCCCCATCAGATAACGCCCGGCCAAAAATAAAGGTCGGAAACGGGTGACCATCCGGCGTAGCAGATCCCTTGAGCTGATTTTTTTTGTTTTTCCTGACGGGGATGTGAGATCGTGCCCAGCCAGTTGACTAAAAGCCAGCGGGATCACCTCGAAATCAGTTACACCAGGCGGGCGGCTGCATGGATAACTGGATATCAGCCGGACCTCGTACCCGAGTTGGAGCAGGCTGCTCAACCAGCGGCGGGTGTTCGGACTGCGACCATCTGCGACCATTAAGATGCGCATGCCTTTCCCCTTTAATCTATCCCATCCCGCTCATCCGGTGAGGGATACTCTTGCGGCATAAATTGGGAATCGACTTGTGGAACGATGACCGAGGTATACTGCGCCGGCACCCTCAAGGTGACGGGAGTTTGACCGAGCATTTCGCCATCCCCCTGGACCGGTTGGGGGACATCGGTTGTTATATAAACCTGTCTCGCCTGCCAATGCGGCAGGATTTCCAGGTCAATCCCGGCGCCGATGACCGAGGCCGCCACCGAAATGAATGACCTTAAATCAGCTTTTCGCACCACAAAGATATCCAGCAGTCCATTCCGCGGGTGAGGCGGCATAGAGGAAATGAATGGAATGTTCAGATTATCCACATTTAAAATCAAACAAGAGACACCTTCCATGTCTACTGGCTGACCATCTAACACCATGTGATAACACGTGACGGGTGGGTTGTTTAATGCAGTTAATGCCGATAATCCGTATGCCAGGAGACCGAGACGATCTTTTGCTTCTCGTCCGGCCCCCTCGACCATTCTGGCATCCAGGCCAATCCCGACCATCTGGACGAAATGATAGTGGTTAACCTGGCCAATATAAAGGCGGCGGGTGATTGGGTTGGGTTGGGCGATCAAGTTGCATGCCTGGGATAGATCCCTTGGAATGCCAAGCGCTGTGGCGATCATGTTGGTGGTTCCACCTGGTAAGATCCCCAATGGGATTTTGGTGCCTGCCAGACCGCTGGCCACGTCGGTGATCGTGCCATCACCGCCATAAACGGCGATGGTTCTTGCTCCAAGCGATACCGATTTTTGAGCCAGCCATTGTCCATCCCTGGCCTGTTTGGTCAACAGGATATCCCAATCGATCCCGGCTGTTTGGAAGACATTATTGAGCGTTTTTAATATGGGGCGGTCCTGTCCAGCGGCTGGATTTAAGATCACCACGGTCAGATGCTGGTTTCCCCGCCGCCGCCAGGCGCCCAGTAAATTGCCTGAAAGCCTTTTCACCAGATTGTATGATGGCCTGGGTTTCAGACTTCGGTTCATTTCAAATCCTGACAGGTTGAAATCGCATCTAAAAAGACGCTTACCATGGCTTCCAGGTTGATTTCTTTTGCGACAATCTGGTAGGAAGCTGCGCCCATCTGGCGAAGACGGGATGGGTCCGCCAGAGCAGTTTTCATGGCAGCCGCCAAAGACCCCACGCTACCGGGCTGCGCCTGCCAACCATTTTCAGGACGCACCAGGTCCGCCTGGGTACCGTCCGCTTCAGCCGCAATCACCGGTAATCCATAGGCCATGGCTTCTTGAATGGCCAGTCCACCGGTGCCAGGTAAGACGAACAGGTCGGCGATGGTAAAGAAAGGTTCAAGATCACTGCCATGATAGGCGCCAGGAAATTCGGCTGAAGGATATAGGGTCTTTGCCAGCTCTTCCAGGTTTGCCCTTTCGGGTCCATCACCCACAATTACCAGGCGGGGTTTGAGCGCTTCAGGCAAAGCTGCGCATGCGCCGAGTAGATTCTCAACCCGTTTGCGCGCCTGGAGCCGTCCGACGAATAAAACGACGGGCGCGCCAGTGAAATTTGATGGTCGAAAAGGTAAGGACCAGGATGGGCAGTGGGTAACCGCGTTGGGCGCTACCCAAATCCTGGCGGGAGGGAAACCGAGCTCACGATATTCCTCCGCGCCACGCTGGCTGTAGGTGATCAGGCCATTAAACTGTCGAATGAAATTCCGCCTGGATTGCTGGCGGGCAGCCGCAAATGAACCCTGGATGGCTGGAGAACCCAACCCCCAACCAATTACCGGGCGCCGGCGGGTTTTCATCCAGCGTAATGCCTGTGGCGTACTGAGATAACGGGGATTGGCTTCGACCACCAGTGCCTGCGGATCCCAATCCTCCAGCCACTTCGACAGGCCGCACTGCCAGCATAAATACAGGCTGCCCCCAAATAGGTGGCGGTTGTCCGCCAGTACCCATTGGGCCGCGCGCAGGCCGCGCGCGATCTCAATGGCCTCCTGGCGCCGCGGCTGGCCGGCAAAGACACTCAATCCACCCGGACATGCCTCCCCTAGCAAGTCAAAGAACGCCGCGCGATAAACCGGTAGAACCCTTTGTTGGATGCCCAGACGTCCGCTAAATGCCATATGAACTTTACCCGAGTAAAGCATTCAGGTAGCTTTCGACCATTTTATCCAGCCCAAATTCCGCCAACGCCCGCTGCCTGGCTGCCAGGCGGCAGCTCTCGTTGTTTTCCAGCACAGCCATAGCGGCTTCAACCAGCGGCGCCAGCACCGGCGGTTCCAATTCCCAGTGATTGCTCCCATATGGAACGACTCGCCCGGCATTCCCCTGGACCAGCTCGGATAATGCGCCCGTGTCAAAAGCGATCACTGGTAAACCGCAGGCCAAAGCTTCAATCACCGAATTGGGGCAAGCTGCATTGAGATCGGCTGAAAAGAGCAGGTGAGCTGACCGGTCCAATTCCGGAATATTATCCCGCGTGATAACCCCTTTCCAGGTCGTTTCTACCCAGGGTTCTGTGGCATTGTCCGGTTTGGCGGGGTAGGCAGCGCGGATATTGGGAGCCACATCGCCAGCCACACACAACTCAACCGGCATGTGGATCCGCTCCCGGACTGCCTGGGCCAGTGCAACCCCATGATCGAACCCCTGACGGTTGGATTGATCCAGATGTCCTTCGACGAGCAGTAAGCGAAAATGGTCTGTGGGGCGTTGGTGGCTGCCCGCGTCGGAGTAGGTCTCCAGATCGACTCCATTGTATATCATTTGTTGGGGTTTCGCCAACTGGCCATAAATACGTTCCCACCAGGATTGGGAAAACTGGCTTTGATAAACAATCTGGTGAGCTGCGTAGCGGCGGATGCCAGCTAGCAGGAGGTTGTTGCCTTCCGCACGCAAAAAAGGTTTCCATGGGGTGCGCTTTTTTCGCTGGATCCAGTTCATTCCATTCAAGCGCTGCACAATGCGCACCCCCCGCTGGCGCGCCCGTAATAGGGCGGGAATCTGGCGGGTCCCACCTATCACCAGGATCGACGTCACCGTGGGATCGTCCAGGTTAAAAGTGGAAGCGATTCCCCGTTTTTCCAGGCCATGGATCAATTTGGCTTGGAAAGAGACCATCCCTCCCAAACCGCTCAGGTGCGGCGCCAGGCCAATGGTTGAGTGTAATGGGTGCGATGGGTTTGACAAGATACCTTTGATGAACAAGACTTAAGCGGTGAAGGTGTAAGGGGGTCGTTTCCCGACGCAGTGCGCGGGCGCACCCGCCCAGATCTCATCTTCACCGGTCGATTGCAGCAGTACCGCATTTGCGCCGATCACACTGCCGCGTCTGACTATCAGTGTACCCTCTTTACACAAAATTTTTGCCCCAGGTGAAAGGATGACATCATCTTCTACGAGAATACTCAAAAACCGGGATTGGGCGCTGGGACGATAAATGTCAGCGCGTCCCAGAGTCACACCAGGATAAATATGAACGCGCGCACCGATCTGGGTTCGGCTGTGGATGACCACGCCAAAACCGCCGTGTTCGAGCAAGAAATCTGGGCCGATCTTTACCGAACAGGGGATTTCAGCGCCTAGCAGTTTAAGCAGGTAGTAAGCCAGCTTACCCAGTATTGGGGTTTGGCGGGCATAAACCAGATTGGTATAAAAATCGGGAGTCGCCATCCTGCTTTTTTAGACCGTCAATCCTGCATGGAATATTGGTGTAAGGCGTTAACAATCCGTTCCGCGGCGTGACCATCGCCAAACGGATTAGCAGCGTGTGCCATAGACTGGTGAGCTTGTGCATCATCTAACAGACGGCGCGTCTCGGTGATAATCCGTTCAATGTCCGTTCCGACCAGTTTTAGCGTTCCGGCTTCAACCCCCTCGGGGCGTTCGGTCTTGGCGCGTAACACCAGGGTTGGGATGCCGAGACCGGTGGCCTCTTCTTGAATGCCACCCGAGTCGGTCAGTACCAGGGTGGCGTGTTGCATCAGGTGAATCATGGATAAATAATCCAACGGATCCATCAAGGTAATATTGCTTATCCCTGAGAGGCGTGGATAAACGACCTGTTGGACGTTCGGATTGAGATGGACCGGGTAAATGAATTCAAGGGTATGCGGATACATGTTGGCCAACTGGCAAATGGCGGAACAGATTTGCTCCAGAGGCAGGCCAAAATATTCTCGG
>DAIQPZ010000140.1:0-7128 GCA_036787065.1 Anaerolineaceae bacterium | reverse complement strand
ATGGCTCTTTGGGAATTTCCGTGGTGAATCCCCTCATTTTGGGGTGTGAGCGCGCATACGCGCGCTCACACCCCAAAATGAGGCACATTCCACGGGAAATCCTGAAAAACGTAAACAATTTGACACTTTCAAGATAATTTCAGTTTTAATTCAAGTTTTCTTAACAAGTGAGGAGATACCATAATGTCTGGAGAACCACGTAAAGTCGCATTTATTTGCTCGAAAGGCAATCTGGATATGGCTTATCCTGCCCTGGTCATGGGTTGGGCCGCCTTGGGGAATGGCATCGATGTCACGATCTTTTTCACCTTCTGGGGCATGGATATGATTAATAAAGATCGGGTTGACCACCTTGAAGTTCCTCCAATAGGTAACGCCAGCATGAAGATGAACATGATGGGCGTGCCGGGTTATATCGGCATCCCACAATTTGCCGGTGGCCTACCGGGTATGACCCCTTTTGCGACCAAATTGATGAAAGATAAAATGAAGGGTCTGGGCGTGCCTACCGTCCGTGAATACCTGGAAATGTTGGTTGATGGTGGCGCCAAGCTGTATGCTTGCAAGATGTCGGTAGACATGTTCGGCCTGAAAAAGGAAGATTTCATCGACGGTGTATGTGATATCGTCACGGCCGGCGATTTCATGGATATGACCGACGGCGCGCAAATAATCTTCATTTAACTAATTGCTGATATTTGCTTGACGAGGAAGCCTCGATCGCTTACAACTCCTTTTCGAGCAATGAGGCTTGCTTTACCCAACCGCCTTTGTGCTTATAGCCTATGCTGATGACGAACGTCGTTGACAGAGGCTTTTTTATTACCGATGAATTACGGAATCATCTAATTTGACCGGCAGTCTGCTGCTGGGTCCATTTTATGACACTGGTCACAGAACATTTCATGATCGATCCGCGCTGGCGTCTCGTTTTCGCGGTTGGGTTCCTGGGTGCATATACAACCTTCTCGACCTACACTTATGAAAGTTTTAACCTCTTATTTAAAAGACAATGGTTCCCAGGCCTGCTTAACTTATTTGGAAGGTCAATTTTAGGGATCATCTCTGTGGGGCACAATAAAAAAATCCGCCGAACAGGCGGATTTCAGGTGCCCCCAGCCGGATTCGAACCGGCGTTTTGGCCTTGAGAGGGCCACGTCCTGGACCACTAGACAATGGGGGCGAACGCGAAGTATTTTAACATAGAATAAGCCCTGCGTCAAATTTTTACCAAAAACCTGTTCTCTGGCTGATACACGCGTGTCTACCCCTGAAGCAGATCCATCATGATTCTCCACAATACCGAGTCTACCTGATGATATGTGGGGGCGTGGCATACTCTGTGCAACAAACAGGATGAAATCATCGAGTTATTTTGATCTGCTATCCTGTTTACGAAAGCGATGATCAACCAAACCCAAGCCATGCCTAAAAAAGTTATCCATTTCCAAAGAAAAGCAACCCGTCGGGTAAAAACCAGTTCCGGCCCCAGAGCCGAAGTCTACATGACTGAACTGCTCTCATGGTGGGCCGATATTATGGAAAACACCCCAATCGGAGCCGCTGTAGTTGACCTGAAGGACCGCACCATCCGCTCGCTCAACCTGGCCTTCGCCGCCATGCATGGCTATAGCCTCGACGAATTGTCAGGTCGTTCACTCTTAGAAGTTCTCGCCCCTGAATACTACCGCCAGACCAACCAAACTATCCGTCAGGCCGCGCAGAAGGGTCACATCATGTTTGAGACCCTACATCTGCATAAAGATGGCAGCACTTTCGAAGTGCGGGCCGATGTGACCGTGATGAAGGATAACCCGAACAGCCTGCTCTACCGCATCATTCCCCCGGGGCTGGACAGGAAACAGAATCAGATCGAAAACGACCCAGCCCGGCTCCTCAAAGTGATTGATAAGGTCGAGGAATCGGTGATGGTAACCAATCTAAAGGGTGAGATCGTGTACGTCAACCCCTTCTTCGAAAAGATCAGTGGATATCTATTGGGTGAGGTTTACGGAAAAAATCCACGCTTCCTCAAAAGTGGTTACCAACATCCATCCATTTATAAAAACATATGGGATACGATCATCGCCGGCGGAACCTGGCGCGGGACATTTATTAACCGGCGCAAAGATGGGAGTTTTTTCCAAGAAGAAGCCACCATCTTCCCAGTGCGAGATGACACCGGTCATGTGATCAATTTCGCGGCCGTTAAGCGCGACGTCACAGACCACATCCAGAGGGAAAACGAGATGGAAGCTATCTCATCCCTCTCCTCGGCGCTGCGCATTGCTTATGACCGCGACGAGATGTTCCCGGTCGTGCTCGAGCAGATTATGAATTTAATGAAGGTGCGCGCCGCCTGCCTGGCCATGGTCGATCCGGTGACGAACACCATCATCATCGAGCAGTCAACCGGTGATTTTTCCTTTGATAACAGTTTGCATATCTCGATCCTACAGGATCTCAGTGCCGGCATCATTAAGAGCGGCCAGCCCTATTACGCCGATGATATTGATCCTCACGCTGGTTCGACCATGCGCTCGTGCATAAAGATCACCCTGGCCATGGCTGGCATCCCATTGGTGGCTCAGAATGAGACCTTTGGTGTCCTGTGGGTAATCCGTCATCATGAGATCAATAAGAACGAATTCCCCCTGCTTTCGCTGCTGGGCAATATCGTTGCGATTGCCATCTCACGTGCCAAGCTGCATAACCAGACCTTGAACTTCGCGCAGGACCTGGCTCAGGCCTATGAAGCCACCATCGAAGGTTGGGCACGCGCGCTAGAGATCCGCGATAAAGAGACCGAAGGCCACGCACGCCGTGTGGCAGACCTGACCCTTGAACTTGCTCGCCAGTTGGGTTTGACCAACGGCGACCTGATTAACATGCGCCGTGGGGCGCTTCTGCACGATATTGGTAAAATGGCAATACCCGACAACGTGCTGCTCAAACCCGGCCCGCTAAACCCGGATGAATGGACCATCATGCGCCGTCACCCAATTATCGCCAAAGAGCTGCTCGGGCCGATCGCCCAGCTTCAGCCAGCCTTGGATATACCCTACTACCACCATGAGAAATTCGATGGCAGCGGTTATCCACTCGGTCTGAAACAAAACGAGATACCCCTCGCAGCGCGGATTTTTACCGTGGTTGACGTGTGGGACGCATTGTGCTCTAATCGCCCGTACCGTGCTGCCTGGCCGGAAGATATGGTGAAAACCTATATTCGCGCGCAAACTGGAAAACAATTCGACCCGATCGTTGTAGATGCTTTCTTTCAAGTGATCCAGGATCGCCCACACGAACTCATCGCCCAACCCCAAGGTTAATAAGTAGTTGTCGAATTAGAGGTGTTGGCGGGTGCTCCGCACCCGCCAACACCTCTAATTCGACTTAAGGCGCGCGCTTCGCCTGTGCCATGAACCAAAACACCTTCGAGTATGCACAATGTATTCCGCAATGTGTTGATTTTACGGGTTTGATCCAGGCGGCTGCAATCAACCTTTCGGATGATTTAAATTCTCTCAAGGACTAATTTTAATTTTCTGTGTTTCGTTCGCGCCAGCGCGG
The DNA here is from genome assembly GCA_036787065.1 of Anaerolineaceae bacterium. Classification (GTDB taxonomy): domain Bacteria; phylum Chloroflexota; class Anaerolineae; order Anaerolineales; family Anaerolineaceae; genus JAJYIW01. Next base: position 3,555 of record DAIQPZ010000140.1, on the reverse strand, counting down.
AACAGATAACCTCCTAGGACATACACCCCCTGCGGGCATTTGCCCTGCCCCACCATGCCGGTAACCTGACTGGCCAAATAACCAGGATCCCCCTGGCGGGTTTGGTCCAGTGGGCCTACCTGGCAAGCGCTCACTGTTGGAAACAGGTCCTTCTTCGTCTCGAGGAGGGTGATCGCCCCATTCAGACCTTCCATGCGTGGAAGGTGGAAACGATCAAAAGTGGTCTGATAAGGCGCTGGCATATATTTAGGCCGGTAATGGTAGTCGGCCTCAAAGATGGCCTGGAGAGGCTTTCCTCGTGGCGACACGTAGCCTTCGATCAGCTTTTTTCCGGCATCGCTGGCCGGCCAAATGCTGAATGGCAGGGCAAGCAGGTTATCCAATCGGGTAGCCAGGTCCGGTCGACCCGCTCGGTCCAGATAACTCAACAAGGTATCATCGTTCTTCTTCAGTTCCCACAGAAGCTTGTCGCCAGGGGTCAGATCGAGACGTGGATGGTTATAGGTGTGGTTGTAGGGCATAGCATTGTGCTCGATGCACCACACAATCACCTTTGCCAGGCTGTCCTCCCAATTTTTTCCGAGCACAAAATGGCCGTTTTGGCGCGCATTGGCGTAATATTTATCACCCAGGGTAGCAAATAGGGCGACGGAAAAACCAAAATCGGGGTGTGTCTGCGAAAATGCCCACAGCACACCAATTCCCGAATCGGTCGAAGGCGTGCCATCCTCCTCCAGGTAGATCTGGTCGGCAAAGAAAAGGTCATCCATAGTCAAGATCAATGGACGCCGGCCTGCCGGCAAGACCATCTTGCCGTTCAGCCAGTCTGCGAGGGGGATCAGGCTGTATCCGGCCTCAAAAAGGCGCTGCAGGTGGGCGCGGAAATCACCCAGACGGGTTTTAACTGCAGTGGAATAAGGAGCACTGTCCGGTGAAAAACGATGGTAGAGCAGGACGGCCACCTGGGGATCGCCTGGGTAAACTGTGGCGGAAAGATAAAAAGGCACAGGGGTAGGCGAAGCCGTCGGGGAGGGTAACGCTGTTGGCGACGGGATTAATGTCACGGTTGGGGTTGGCACAGGTGTAAAAGTAGGCGTATTCGTTGGAGACAATCCGGTGGCAGATGGCGCAAGTGAGAGGGTTGGGCTAGCGCAACCCAACAGCAAACTGGTCAATAATGCCAGGGCAAGGATGACTCGTATGGTTTTGGGCTGGCTGGTTTTCAATAGTTCCTGCATGGGTTTCACCTTTAAAAGCTGTCAGAAGCAGAAATTCTAACCCCTTTCAGAAGAAATGACAAGCCGCGTATAAGGCCATATCAGGCTTCCGCAAGGAAAATTTGCGGAAGCCTGATCCGACCCAAAAAGGATATAATGCTGATATGAAATAATAGTAACGGCTCAGGCTTGTGTGAAAAAGACCCGAATTTGAGGAGTTTGCGGGTGCGAAGCACCCGCAAACTCCTCAAATTCGGCAACTTTCACCCCAAGGCGGTAGTCACAAATAATACACTATTGAAGGATGGGCTATGGCCAAACATTTGGTGCTGATCGCGGGAAACATTGGCTCAGGTAAGACATCCCTTACCGAGCTTATCGGAGAGCGGCTTGGTTGGCGGATGGCCTTTGAATCGGTAGTAGATAACCCCTACCTGCCCAATTTTTACAAGGATATGCGCGCATGGTCATTCCACCTGCAGATCTACTTCCTTGGACACCGCGCCGAGCAGCACCTCGATCTGGCAACCGACCCGCGCTCAGCTATCCTGGACCGCAGCATTTATGAAGACGCCTACATCTTTGCGCGCGCGCTGCATACCATGGGTAATATGACCGAGCGCGACTACGCCTCATACCGACGCTTGTTTGACCTGGTGGTAAGAAACCTGCCCACACCCGACCTGTTGATATACCTTCAGGCCCCAATACCTCTGTTGATCGAGCGCATCCAACGCCGTGCCAGGGATATCGAAAACAGCATCTCGCCAGAATATCTGGTCCTTCTGGATAATTTTTACGAAGAATGGATGACTTCCTTCGACCTGTGCCCGGTGCTCAAGATCCGCACCGACGACCTGGATTTCGTTCACCAGCAGCGCCACCTGGACCTGGTGGTGCAACGCATCCAGGACCGCCTGGCGGGCAAAGAAGAGATCGTATTTTAAGCCAGCTCGAAGTGCACTTCACTCAAGCCGCGCAGCCGTTCAGCCGCTGTTTCGGGCGTGATATCCCGTTGTGGCATGCCCAGCATCTCGTAACCCACCATAAATTTGCGCACGGTGGCCGAACGCAGCAAGGGTGGGTAATAGTGAGCATGGAGATGCCAGCCGGGGTCGGCCTGTCCATCGCACGGCGCCTGGTGGAACCCCATCGAATACGGAAAAGAAATTTCAAACAAGTTATCGTAGCGCGCAGTCACCCGGCGTAAAATATCCGCCAGCCCAGCCACCTCCACCCTATTCAAGTCTGCCAGGCCAGCCGTGTGGCGATGTCCGACCAATAGGATCTCGAACGGCCAGTTGGCCCAAAAAGGGACCAACGCGGTGAAATACTGGTTGGCTGCCACGATGCGCTCCCCGTTCTTCCGTTCTGCTTGCAGCAAATCACACAGCAAGCACGAACCATGATCAGCCAGGTAAGTTGACGTCATACGGCGCTCTTTTTCTGGTTCTACCGGAACGTGTCCTGAAGCCCACACTTGACTGTGCGGGTGTGGGTTGGAACAACCCATGACCGCGCCCTTATTCTCGAACACCTGCACGTATTTTATAAAGTCCTTTTGCGCCAGGTCCAACGTTTGTTCGGTCCAGGTGCGCACCACGGCTTCCACGGCTGCCTGGGGCAGCTCGGGTAAAGTCAGATCGTGCCGGGGTGAAAAACAGATCACCCGGCACAAACCCACTTCGGACTCGGCCCGGAATAGACCGCCGGTCTCTTCTGGCAGGGTTTCACCCGGTTCAGGAGGCAGCAGGGCCATGAAGTCATTGTCAAAAGCAAACGTACTGGTGTAGACCGGGTTGCGCACACCTCCACCCACCCGCTCGTTGCCAGGGCACAGGTAACAGGCCGGGTCGTATTGCGGGAGTTTTTCAACCGGGGTTTTTTCCACCTGACCCAGCCAGGGGCGGCGGGCGCGGTGGGGTGAAACCAAAACCCACTCACCAGTCAGTGGGTTAAAACGTCGGTGAGGTCGATCGAAATTCATAAGAATACCTCTCGTGTAACAACTCAACCATAAGGTGAAAGATACCGAATTCGAGGTGTTTACGGGTGCTTCGCACCCGTAAACACCTCGAATTCGGGTTTTTTCCTGAGCTTTACCCTCTAATTATTATAGCTCGGTAATCACAACCCAGCGTTGGGTTGACGTGGTCTGGTAAAGAATAATCGCCAGGGAGGAGTGGGTATCGCTTATTACACTGACATCATCGACAGTCACCTGTTTTACTTCCGTCACCTTGTACAGGATGGTTTGTTTATTGCTAAAATAAAGGCGGATCTCGTCCCCAACCTGGAACGAACGCACCACGGCTTCGGTCTGGCGGCTCCAGGGCAG
>DAIQPZ010000139.1:0-7133 GCA_036787065.1 Anaerolineaceae bacterium | reverse complement strand
ACTGCCTCTTCACTGGCGAAATTGGTCGGCCGGATCGAAGCATAATAAGAAGCCGGTTTGGATAATTTGGCTTTGTTATAGATATGGTGCTCCATGCGATCATAAGACGCGATTTCATAATCGTGATCCATCTTGATCGCGTCGAATGGGCAGTATTCGGCGCACAACCCGCAGTTCATACAGGTATCAATGTCAATCTGAAATTCAGCCGGGGCAGGTACCGGGCGACCGGTTACCGGGTCGTTGCTGCGCTCGATGAAGATGCACTGCGGTGGGCAAACTTTTGCGCAGATCCCGCAGGACGTGCAGCGGTCGACCGGCTCGCCCGCGGGTCCCAGATCATAAACCAAAAAAGGGATGTAGCGAAATTCTTCGGGGACCGGGATTTTTTCTTCAGGATATTGCACGGTAAAAATACCACTGGCCTCGCTGCTGGTCCGCTGGGCAATCCCTTCAGGTGTGTAATAACCCTTTCCGTTCCAGAGCATCTTGAGATCGACCCAATAAGTCTCCAAAAAATGATGAAGTGTAACGCCCAACCCCTTGATCATCTGCCAACCATACATCAAAGACCTCCTCTTACCGGTCAACTTCACCTAAAACAATATCGATCGACCCCAGGATCACCACTACATCAGCAACTTTATGCATACGGCTGATCTGGCTCAAGCTGGTCAGATTGATAAAAGATGGCGCTCGGACGTGATAACGCCAGGGGTTTGGCTTTCCGTTCGAAATAATATAGAAACCTAATTCGCCTTTTGGCCCTTCGACACGGCCATAAGCTTCGCCTGCCGGCACCCTCACCTGGTACTGCGGTTTTCCGGTCTGGATCGGCCCTTCTGGAATGTCCTTTAGCGCCTGCCTTATAATAGCCATGCTCTGGCGGATTTCTTCCATGCGCACGAGGAAGCGGTCGTAAACGTCGCCATGGTAGGCCACGGCCACGTCAAAATCGAACCGGTCGTAGATGCTGTAAGGCTCGGCCCGGCGCACATCATAGGGTACCCCAGAAGCGCGCAGCACTGGGCCAGCAGCCGAAAAAGCGATCGCCTGCTCAGCGGTTAAGACCCCTACCCCCTGGCAGCGGGCCTGGACTAATTCACTGCGGGTCAGGTAGCGATCCCATTCCTCCATCTTGCGCGGCAGGCGATCCACCACCAGCGCGCGAATTTTTTCAAGGATGCCATCGGGTAAATCGCGCGCCAAACCGCCAAAGCGGAAGTAATTGCACATCATGCGAGAACCAGAGACGGCCTCGAAAATGTCCAGGATCAACTCTCGCTCTTCCAGGGTATATAGCGCCGGTGTAAAGAAAGCGCCCAGGTCGTTGAGCAAAAAGCCGGTCGCGATCAAATGGCTGGATATACGGGTTAACTCGGCCATGATCACCCGGATATACTCGGCTCGTTCGGGGGGTTTAATCCCCATCAATTTTTCGACCGCCAGGGCATACCCGAAGTTATTGCTCATCGAGGAGATGTAATCCAGCCGGTCGGTAAAAGGCATGTTCATTAAGTAAGTATTGCGCTCGGCGATCTTCTCGTGGTTGCGGTGCAGGTAGCCCATGACAGGTTTCAGATCGATGATGGTTTCACCTTCCAGTGAGACCACCATGCGGAATACACCGTGGGTCGAAGGGTGTTGGGGACCCAGATTCACCACAATCCGGTCCGTCTTGAGCTCGTGGTCCAACAGGTCTTGAGGGGTAGATAGGCCAGCGTAAAACAATGTTTCAGTTTCCGGTGTCCATTTTTCAGGATCAAAGCCGGCCGGGTAGGCCACGTTATCTCCAAATGGATTCCCGTCTTCCGCCCACGCAGCGTGGCCATCCGGCCACCGGCTCTTAAAGGGCTTGAAATCTTCTTCGTAATACGCTTCTTTCCAATCCTTACGCATCGGATGCCCGGAAAAACCTTCCCAAAGCAAGATGCGTCGTAAATCCGGATGACCGGTGAAACGGACCCCCATCAGATCCCAGGCTTCACGCTCCTGGAATTCTGCACCCGCATACACCGGCACGAGCGATGGCACGACCGCTTCATCCCGCGGCGTCTGCACTTTGAAAATAAACGCCGGCCCACCCGTGGTTTTATAAGCATGGTAAACCAGTTCGAGTTTGTTTTCCGGGTAATAATCCACCGCGGTGATGGATGACAGGTAGTCATAACCCATCTCATCTTTCAGGGCGGTCGCAAATCCGGTCAGTTGGTCAGCCGGCAGCAGGTATCCAGAATAACCAGGGCGGGTATCTGGCGTAAGGACATCTTTGAAACGCTCGGGGAGTAAGACCGTGGTTTGTTCTTGAGTTTGTTCGTTCACAACATGCTCCACTCTGGCTAAGCCCTGGACGCTTCATCGGGAGATTGGGGGCCCGCTGCCTGACCATCGCTGGCCGTCTCTTCAGCCAACGCTTTTTGTGTCTGCTCGCGGATCAGGCTGTATTTGCGCGGGTCCATCAAATCTGGGCCAAGCACCGGGATCGGGATGGCCTCAATGGCTTCTTTCTGGTACCAACGCACGGTTTTGATCGATTCGTGATCGACCTTCTTTTGCAGGACAATCAACCCATTGATCAGAGCCTGGGGAGTGGGCGGACAGCCTGGGATATACACGTCTACCGGAATAAATTTATCCACCCCTGAAACCACGTTATAGCCTTCTTTGAAGGGCCCTCCACCCGAAGCGCAGGCGCCCATGGCGATCACATATTTCGGTTCCGCCATCTGGTTGTACAGCCGGACGATCTGGGGGATCATCTTTTTGGTGACCGTCCCAGACACGATCATGACGTCCGCCTGGCGCGGGCTGGGCCGCATGACTTCCATGCCAAAACGAGAAAAATCATAACGGCTGGCGGCCGTACAGATCATCTCGATCGCGCAGCAGGCCAGGCCAAACATCATCGGCCAGAGGGAATTGCGCCGGCTCCAGTTATAAATGCGGTCCAGAGTCGTCACTGAAACCTGCTGGGATAATTCGGGCGGGACGTTGTATCCAGGGGAAGTTATGGATTGGTCACTCATAGGCATTCCTTCATCTTGGGCATTGCAAACTTTCACATGCGGTGACTCAGTCAGGGCAGCCATGCACTCGCACAGCCAAGAGCTTAATAGACAAAATCCAGCTTATTTATGAATAAAGCCATTGTATCACCGTCTAATTTGTTGTCAAGCACCCGATAAAAGAAAAGAATTATTTACTTAATTCATGCTTATAAGTATAATGACTGCCATAACAATGTCACAATCTTTACCACCCACCGGGGAGTTTTCCTGAAATTTCAGGTTCTTCCCCTCTAAACATCCCTGGGAAGGGGGGCCAGGGGAGATGGGAAATAATACCTCCTTATGAACAATACCCAAAGAAGGATTGTCGAAACCCTGCAAGGCGCTATGAGCGCCTCAACCGTGGAACTTGCCGGGACCCTGGGCATGACCGTGGCCAACGTACGCCATCACCTGGCCATCCTCCAGGAAAACCTCACCGTGGAAATGGTCGAACGGCGCAGCTCGCCCGGACGCGGCCGGCCAACCTACCTGTACCGCCTTCGCCCGCAGGCCCTCCAGAATAACCTGGATGCGCTTTGCCAGGCCTTGTTGGATGAATGCCTGGCAGACCTTTCCGAGCCTGAACGCCTTCAATTCATCCAGCGTGTCGCCACCCGGCTGGTCTCAAGTCAGACGCCAGGCGCCAACGCTTCTCGCGTCATCGCGCCTCGCGACAGTCACCTGGGCCTGAGGCTGACCCAGGCTGTCCAGGTTTTAAACCAGATGCATTACCAGGCGCGCTGGGAAGCGCATACCCGCGGCCCGCGCGTTTTTTTCAATGCCTGTCCTTACCTGGCGATCTTGCCTGAGCACCCAGAGCTGTGCCGCCTGGACAGCCAACTGCTGGCTGCCCTGGCCGGTCTCCCGGCTTACCAGGCCGCGCGGATCGATCCATCGCGTTACTGCCTGTTTTATATCGGCAAGACACCTCCACCAAGCCCTCTTCCAAATTAATATTTTCCCCGTAACTGCTCAGGCTTATGCGAAAAAGACCTAAATCTGGGAACTTCCACCTCAAGGTTGAGTAGTAACGTTTCCCCATAGTGTTTGTCACCCCGAGGAAGCGCTTTGGCGACCGAAGGGTCTCGTTTCGAACCAGAACGAGTTTAAATATCCCCCAAAAACAAATTCTTTGCAATACTCTTGTAAGATTTCAGTTTAATAAAACGAAATAACGTAACTGCTCAGGCATATGAGAGAAAGCCCCGAATTTGAGGTAATTGCGGGTGCGGAGCACCCGCAATTACCTCAAATTCGGACCACTTTCTTCTCATGCCTGAGTAGTTACGAAATAACAATGCATTCGCTAAAATATTTATCTGGCTTCTACAGGTAAGGGCGCGGCAATAAGAGAGTCTCATATCTGTGGTCGATGTTACTGCCTCGACTCCGCTTGCTTTCTTATCATCCCGCCTGTTTAAATCAACCGGTCGATCAATCGTTCGGCTGGTGAACGAGCCTTATGCCAGGGGTATGATGTTGATAGAAAGATAATCTACGATGACCCAGCCGGTTGCGCTGGCTGGTGTGGGGGTCATACTCGGGCTTCTGCGCCTCCTTTCGGCAGCAGGCATCCTGACCAATCGCCTATGGGGCTGGGTATTGGGGCTGCTCGTCTCACTGGTTACATTTTCAATGCTCACCTTCTATCTGCCCGCCGGAATGAGCGATGCAGTCCTCTCCGGTCTGGCGCTCGTAGGGCTGGTTCTTGCACGATTCGGAAATCAAAAAATCTCTGGTTAGAAGAAAGGTCTCGAAAATGAATCCTATGCTCATTTCCACAGGGTCACTCACCCGCCAATCGCTTGCCGGCCAGGCTGCCGTCGTCACCGGAGCCGGTGGCGGAATTGGGTACGAAGCGGCACGCGCGTTAATCTGGTTGGGGGCCAGGGTCGTCGTCGCCGAAATCGACTCTAAAACGGGAAAGCGGCGGCGGGCAACCTGAACCAGGAATTCGGCCCAGGGTCGGCCTTGTTCATCCAAACCGACGTGGGCGATGAGCGCAGTATCCGCCATCTGGACGAGCAGGCTATCCGCGGCTTGGGTAAGATCGATATCGTGCTCAACAACGCGACCGTCGCACCGCTTGGGGCGGTCAAAGACCTGTCCATCCAGGATTGGGACGCCAGCTACCTCGTGAACCTGCGCGGCCCGGTTTTATTGGCCAGGGCATTTATACCCGGGATGATCGAGCGTCACAAAGGCACCTTTGTGTGCGTCTCATCCACGGGGATGGCCTATATGGCAGCTTACGAGAGCATGAAGGCCGCCCAAGTGCACATGGCCAGCACCCTGTCGAGTGAGCTCGAGGGGACCGGTGTGACCGCATTTACGATTGGCCCAGGTTATGCGCCGACCCACACGGCGGCTTCATCCATTCCGAAGCTAGCAAAAATGATGGGCAAGAGCGCCGATGAAATCCTCACATCGATTGGGGCCGCCGCAATTTCAATTGAAGCTGCGGGAGCCGGGTTCGCGGCGGCGGTCGCCTTGGCAGAACGCTACACCGGGCTGGAAATTGCTTCGGTCGCTTCTTTGATCGACGCAGGGATCGACACCGGAACGGCCAACTCGTCGTCGAAGAAAACGCTGACCCCGGAGACGATCTCTCAGATAGGGGCTCTGTCCGGCAAGATCCGCACTACCCTTGCCGAACAGTCCGCTGATTGGAAGCGCCGCTCGATATTCGAGCAGCAGTGGCTGATCCGCTCATTTAAACAGCAGGCTGGCCGCCCGGTCGAACAGTGGCTCGAACTGCTCCTCCGGATCGAATCACTCGCGGGCCAGGGAGAAGGCGCCGGGATCCTGGCATTGGATGCGCCTTTGAATTTGCTTTCGCGTTACTACGGCCAGCTCGCAGACATGGCAAAGGGCTACGTGAAAGATCCGGTCCAGCGGGAAGAACAGTTGGGCATTGTCCACGCCTGGCAGGCTGAATGCGACCAGCTCGATGGTTTGTTGAAAAGTTGAAAATGTTTATTCCAATAGTAGATCCATAAGCTGGGGCCAAGATACGTACCCAACACTGCGGATGCGGCCGAAGCAAAATGTGCAGCCCATCCTCCTCAAAGAAATCCAGCCTGAGGGCGCAGGCTGTCTATCATTTTTGCGAATAATCATCGAGGATCTTCGAAGCACTCACCAGATCGCCGGTGGCTATCATGCGAAGCCAGGCCGGTCCAACTGCCATCCGCGTCCCATTCGGGCAGGCTGCCTGGTTCGTCGCATCGCAAAGCCCCCTACAATCTGTGGGCCGAACGAAGATCTGCGAGACCAGCGTCAGCCCAATCGACAACGCCAGCACAATGCAAGTCAGAAGTATGGAAAATGGGGGTTTTATTTTATTCCTCATCCCAAATCCGCAACTTAAAAGGCATTTTACCCCCTTTCGTTTTAACTACTGCTTCAAACCCCTCCAATAGCTCAATAATAGAGCTCAAAAACCAATCCCTGACTTGATGTTTGACAAACCACATCAGCTTAATTCAAAATGAACTGCCCGAATATTCATCAGTTCTGGATCAACCCTCTATCTAGACGAAGAATCTATACTATTAGTGGGAATAGTCTGCGGTTCCCTCACTTAAGGAAACAGGCGAAATTTGTGCCCGCTCGAAGTATGTCGTGTACCTCAAGGCTCAGAGACAATCAGGCGAACCTTTTTCCGACGTTGCCAGAACAAGCGGACTCCTGCTGCGCTCAGCGCTCCTACGATCGCCCCTCCCACAATGGCTACCCCGATCCAATCCATAAACTGGTTCAAAATCACTTGCTGGAAGGAGACCCACCAATCATTCCAGTAGGACGGCAAATGGCGGTGCACAAAAAGCATGAATTCCATGCCTGGTAGGCCGGCGAACATCAGCAAGAATGTATAGTAAGTATAATAACTGATAATGGCGGCGCTCCATACCAGCGAAGCCGACAGGACTGCCCTCCATATTACTCGAGTACGTATATATTCGAAAACAGCGGCTGGAATTACCGGTACAAGCCAGATCCCATAATTTAATACCAGGATAACCACGACGCCTATCAAGCGAACCAGTTCGACGGATTGCTGCATTTGGTTATTAAACGACT
>DAIQPZ010000138.1:0-7141 GCA_036787065.1 Anaerolineaceae bacterium | reverse complement strand
TCTCGGGCCGAACTGAGCGGCCTCATATTCATTAATTCAAAAAAATTGTTGATTAAACGGACGCGCGGCCGGTGAATGTCGTAAGCGTAATATGCCGTCGAGGCTGGCAGGTCCATCCAGGGGAAAGAGAAAGGATGCAGCCCGCAGGCCAGGTCCAAGATGGTTGCGGGCTTACCCGTTACCGCGAACAGGGATGAATAAAACCTGTCCATAATGGGCAGCCGCTCATGCGTCGAGGCGTGGGTTTTGAGAATGGCGCTGCACGCGTCGCGGATTGTTTGAGGGTCATGTGTTGCGCAGGCCTGTTCCAGGGCGAGTGCCGCGACCGGATAATCGGGATCGCCCAAATAGGGAGCGACGATGTTATGCAGCTTTTTCTTGACGGCCTTGATCGCCTCTTTGGGCGGGTGGTTAAGCGCTAATTCCTTGTCGAATAAATCGCGAACGGTGGTCTGAACCAGATCCATGTCCCGGTACTTTTTCGCGGCGGTAATCTCGGCCACCAGGCCATCCACTTCGGCAGGCGTGATTGAGCTCATCGGGTCACCATGAAAACCAGTTCGGTTGAAAAATCGAATTTTTCAATCTTCCAGGGTCGCCCGGCCACCAGGTTTTTAAAATGGGCTTCATAAAATGAGCGCATGCCTTTGGACTTCCCACCCAGGCTGGTTACCGGATAAGATACCACCACATGATCGGCCTGGATGGCGTCTAAAAGGCGGGGACTGATTGATTTATCCACCTGTTCAAGGCAAGGTAAGGTCTTTAATAACAGCGCGACCTGGTAATGCTGGTCCGGCACTCCCTGGAGCAAATTTGCCCGTTCGGCGTATCCCCGGATTCCGCCGTTGGGACACCCTTTATGGGTACCCCCTTCCAGGGCACCTATAAAGGGTGCCCCTACAAAGACCTGGTTGAGAAAATCGATCATATCCTGGTAAATATCAATCGCGTGGTATTGTGCGCCTGGCGCGAGGGGCATCCAGGCGGCGGCTAATGGATTCAACCCGCAGGCCAGGTCGAGGAGCGATTGGATTGGCCCTATCGGCCCCAGGATTTGTTTGTAAAATTCATCCAGGATAGGGAGACGCTCCAGGGTGGATGTGTGCCGCCGCATGATCGATGTACAGGCTGCCCGCAGGACAGGGGAAATGGTTTTTGGCGATAACAAGGGGTCTGGCTGCCCCGCGAACTCGACCGCTTCGGCCAACTCCGCCAGGCAGTGCGCATAATGGATCTTGTGATCCTGGTAAGACCCGGCGACCTGGTGAAGCTTGTTGCGCGTCGCTTTAATCGCCTCTTTCAAATTACGCTGCTGGCCCAATTCCCTGGCGCCGATCCAGCGCACCAGGTCGGGAGAGATAGGCAGGTATCTAGGGTTGGCTGTCACGCCGGTAACCAGTTGGTCTAACAGATCGGGCCGGGTGGAATCCATGCTCATCCTCGTCGTGCTTTTGGGTCTTCCACTGCAGTTTCTTCTGATATTGGCCCTGCCTGGCGCAGGCGCAGGCGCTGGCAGAGCTGGACCATGAAGCGCAGGTTGTGGATCGTGGCCAGGCGGTAAAACGCACTGTCATTAATTTTAAAGAGGTGGTGCATATAACCAACCGAATAATGGCTGCACGTCAGACAGTCACAATAAGGTGAGAGCGGGCGGCGGTCTTTGATGTGCCGCTCATCCTGGATATAGATGTAATCCAACCATTTTCCGCTTAAACCGGCTTGAGAGGCCTTATCGTCATAATTAAAGGTATACAACCGTCCATGGCGCGCATCACGGGTGGGCATGGCGCTGTCAAATAGGGGATAACCCAGGTCAAAACAGGCCAGGACGTTCTCCGGATGGCCTACCCCCAGGGCGTGCATCGGGTAACTGTCCGGAATGAGCTGGCGGGTCAGGCCGATGATCTCGGTGAGAAGGTTTTTCTGGCTGTCGAGAGGCCAGCCTCCGTACCCAAAGCCATCAAAGCCAATTTCGAGCAGGGCTTCCGCGCACTGCCGGCGCAGTTCGGGATATCCCCCTCCCTGGACCACGGCAAACAAGCGCGGTTGTTTGTATGGGTCGAGATGTTTTTGTTCCATCAGACGTTCGAACTCACGCTTACCCCTACGAGCCCAATCTACCGTCCGGCGCACGGATAATTGCTGCTCTACGAATGGAGCATCCACGTGGGTGCAGTCATCCAGGCTGATCACCACATCTGAGCCGTAGCTCACCTGGAGCTGGATGCATTTTTCCGGGGTCAACTGGAATTTACGGTCGCTGCCCTCGGGTTGGAAGGCGATCCCTTTTTCGGAAAGGGAGCCGAATTTAGGGTTCTCATGAATCAAGGAATAGGCCTGAAATCCGCCTGAATCAGTAAAAATGGGGCGGGGCCAGCCCGACATGGCGTTCAACCCCCCCAAAGCCTGGATCGTAGACGATCCGGGATGCTGCATCAGGTGGAAGGTGTTCATCACCACGGCTTCGATCCCGCAAGCCATTAAATCCATCGCGTCCAGCGAACGCACCACACCGAGGGTGGCGTCCGGTAAAAAGACCGGGGTCTCCAGGTTTCCATGAGTGAGGGTGTAGCTGCCAGAAGTCATGAGCGGACGGTTTTATGGGGCGTCAGGGGATGGATCAACAATACAAATTCCGCTTTTTTTCCGGCCAGCCTTTTTGCCAGGTCGCCAGCGCTGCCCCGGTAGATCATTTCAGACGGTAAGGTCAGGTCGCAGCCCAGAATGACCCACGTATTTTCACCAAAGGCGTGGGAGACTTCTTCGAGCAGGCGGCCCATGCGGTAGGGGGCGTCCATTAACACCACGGGCATCCCGGCGGCGCGCAGGCGCACCAAATCCTGGCGGCGGCGGTCCTCTTCGCGGGATAGGAACCCACCATAAATGAACTTTTCCAGCTTGAAATCGACGACGCTCAGCAGCGCCATTAATGAGGATGGTCCAGGCACAGGCACAACTTTAATACCCACCCCTACCAGCAATTCGACCAGGCGATAACCCGGATCCGCAAAAACGGGTGTACCGCAGTCTGATATCAGCGCCAGCGACTGCCCATTTTGCAATTTTTGAACTAAAACGATAGACTGTTCTTCCTCGTTATGCTCATTAAGGCAAATCAATTCGTTCTGAATGCCCAGCTTTTTCAACAGGGTGCTCCCCTCGCGTAGTTCCTCACAGATGACGGCATCCACCGTGCGTAATAGTTCCACAGCGCGCAGGGTAATATCCTGGAAATTACCAATCGGTACTGCGACAATATAAAGACAGCCAAATTTACTCATTAACATTATTTATACCATGTTATCGCTGCTGGATATGGCGCTTAGCCAGCAGCGGTTTAGCCAGGAAGGCGCTAAGGAAAAAGACCGTGGCAGTTAAAACGATGGCCGGGCCAGAGGCGATATTGGCGTAGTAACTGACATATAAGCCGATGATGCTTGACATGCCCCCCAGCCCAGCGGAAATAATCATCATGCTTGATAACCGCCGGGTGAGCAGGTAGGCGGTGGCGGGGGGCGTCACTAACATCGCGGCGACCAATCCAACCCCCACCGTTTGCATGGACACCACAATGGTCAATGCCAGAAGTACCAGCATCAGGTTACGAAGGAGTTCTGTGGGCAGCCTCAGGGTCGCTGCCAGGACGGGATCGAAGGAGATGACCATAAACTGTTTGTAACACGCCAGCACGGTCACGAGGACCAATAGGGCGATCCCTCCGATAAGGGCCAGATCGGACGGGCTGACACCGAGTAAGTTACCAAAAAGGATATGGCTCAGGTCAACGGCATAAGTGCGGATAGTGCTGATGAGGGCCACCCCCAAAGCCAGGGCGGCAGTAAAGAGGATGCCGATAGCGGTGTCCTCTTTAATCGCGCCCTGGCGGGTGAAAAAACCGATCCCAAGGGCAATGATTAAAGCAGCCACCAGCGCGCCAACCGTCAGGTTGCCATTGACTAGATAGGCGATGGCAATCCCCGGCAAGATGGCATGTGCCATCGCATCTCCGAGGAAGGCCATCGAGCGTAAAACCACGTAGCAGCCAATCACCGAACATAAAATACCCACCATCACGGCTGCCAGCAGCCCGCGACCCATGAATGCATACGAAAGCGGGGCGATCAACCAGCTTATCATGCGATCCCCTCGTGGTTATGGTCATCGTCCGGGCAGCATTCATCCACGAGGATGGCGCCATCCATGATTAAGACATGGCTGCCGAAGGCCTGGCTGATATTCTGCGGGGTAAAAACCTGGGCGGGTGTTCCATAAGCGATCAGGCCGTGGTTGATCAAAAGCACACTCTCAAAGCGTTCTGCGGCCATGTTCAAATCGTGTGTAGAAACGATGGTAGTGACCTGCTGAGATTGCAGTTGGACTAACAGCTCCAGGGTTTTTTCCTGGGTCGCCACATCCACACCGGTGAAAGGTTCGTCCATTAAAAGGATGTGCGGTTCCTGGGCCAGTGCGCGCGCCAGAAAGACCCGCTGCTGCTGCCCCCCGGATAAGTTGCCGATGGGATGACTGGCCAGGTCGCTGATCCCCATTTGATCGAGGCAAGCCGTCACGATCGCCCGGTCGCCTTTACCGGGATTGCGCAGCCAGCCTAAATGACCAAACCGGCCCATCATCACCACGTCCGCTACTGTCACCGGAAAGTTCCAGTCGACTTCTTCGCGTTGGGGAATGTAGGCCACACAGTCGAGATGATGACCTAATGGCATGCCATGAATAAATATCTGGCCCTGGCGCAAAGGGAGTAAACCCACTAAAGCTTTAAATAAAGTGGTTTTCCCGGCGCCGTTGGGTCCAACCAGAGCCACGCGCGCGCCGTGGGGTACCTGAAATGACAGGTTCTCCAGGACATACAGGCCATTGTACCCCACGGAAATGGCAGCGATCTCCAGGCGGGCAGGGATATGAGACAGGTCTGGATCGGTTTTTGGCATTTATTTCTTACACCCCTCGCAAAGACCAAACACCTGCAGCAAATGATCTCTGATTTCAAAACCGCTGCGGAAGGCGATGCTGTCAAACAGGGGTGTCAGGTCGTCACCGCTGAAATATTCGGCCTTGCCGCAGGTCGTACACAGCAAGATGTGCTGGTGTCCATTCGAAGCGCGTAAGTAAGCGTGGCATCCATTGGTTTGGTGAACACGGGTCACCAGGTTAAGCTCCTCCAGTCGCTCCAGGGTGCGATACACGGTCACCAGGCCTAAACCCGGGTAATCATGCCGGCCTTGATTGAACACTTCATACGGATTCATAGCGTGCTGGCTGTTGGCAATAATTTCGACGATGGCCCGGCGGGGTCCAGTCAGGCGGTAACCACTGGATTGGAGCTGTGTGAGCCATTCATCGTTGAGGGTAGAAGGATTAGGTAAATTCATGCGTTGACCTTATTGAAAATGGTTTGCATTTTCATTTTAAGGCAAAGTGGATGGTGAGTCAAGGCAAGTTATGCTAAACTTAATCGTATGAAACGCTTATCCCATCTGACCCGCATTTCACTTTTGCTATCCGTTTTTTTCGCGCTGGATAAAGGCATGGCGATCTTCCGCCAGGTTTTCATTGCTCGCCAGTTTATGATCCCTGATCAGGATGTTTTCAATGTCGCCAATAATATGCCCGATCTGATTTACGCGCTCATTTCTGGCGGTGCGCTGGCACTGGCCTTGATCCCGATCCTCTCTTCGACATTAGCCAAGGATGGTCGGGCGGCAGCCTGGGATATTTTTTCTCGCGTCGCCAACCTCGCTTTTTTGGTGACAGGTGGGCTTTCACTGATCATTGCCGTACTCGCGCCGTACATTGTGGGGTGGAAATTTGGTATCGCGCCGGGTTTATCACTCACACAGCAGCGCCTGGTCGTCGAGTTGATGCGCCTGGACCTGGTGGCGACCTTGATTTTTTCTATCAGTGGGTTGATCATGGCTGGATTGCAGGCAAACCAGCATTTCTTATACCCGGCCATGGCGCCTCTGCTGTATAATCTGGGACAGATTTTTGGGGCCGTCGTTCTGGCGCCGGATCACAGTATCCGCCTGGGTCCCATTCAAATGCCAGCCCTTGGCCTGGGTGTGCACGGCCTGGTTTATGGGGTGATCCTGGGGGCCATGCTGCACCTGTTAATTCAGGTGCCTGGATTGATCAAATTCCAATTCCACTGGACTATGCAAATTAACTTAAAGAATCCCAAGGTGATTGAAGCACTGCGGTTGCTTGGACCGCGCGTGGCCACCATGTTTTTCATCCAATTTATCTTTCTGGCCCGCGATAACCTGGCGTCTTATGCTGGGGCCGGCGCAATTTCTGCGCTGACCTATGGATGGATGATTATGCAGGTTCCGGAAACATTAATTGGCACAGCCATCGGCACGGCGCTCCTGCCAACCCTGGCCGAGCAGGCCGCCCGGGGCGATTGGGCCACATTCCAACAAACCGTCCAGCGCGCAATTCAGGTGCTCCTGGCGTTGACCATTCCAATCGCCGCGATCCTGGCATTCGGATTACAACCTTTGATGGCACTGGCCTTTGGCGCCAAGTTTCAGGGTGACCAGATGGCGGTTTTGATGGGTGTGACCCAGGCTAACCTGGCGGGGATCATCGCCCATTCGTTGATTGAGGTCGCGGCGCGCAGTTTTTATGCCTGCAAAGATGCCAGGACCCCTATGCTCATCTCCGGGTTGAATGCGTTGATATTTACGGTCATCGCGGTGATATCCCTGCGCCCATTGGGCGCCCCTGGGATTGCCCTGGCCAACACGTTATCTTATTCGATAGAAGCCATTCTTTTACTTTATCTCCTCGGCCGGCGTCTGCCGGCCCGGTTAATTTTTGAAAATACCCTGTTCAGGGCGGTTGTCGCCGGGTTGTTAGGAGGTGGATTGGTCTGGTTCATTCAATCCGGTTTACCGATCCACGGTCATACCACCGTCCTGGCGATTGCCGGCATGGCGATAGGTACTGCCGCTGCGCTACCTTTTATTTGGAAAGAAGCCCGGTTATTAATTCGGCTTTGAGTCGAAGCAAGATCTTCTCTTATTCAGATGCCGAAAATGATGATGAGTTTGCGGGTGCGAAGCACCCGCAAACTCATCATCATTTTCGGCATCTCCCTTTTCATGGCTGATCAGTT
>DAIQPZ010000037.1:0-19806 GCA_036787065.1 Anaerolineaceae bacterium | reverse complement strand
TATCAGACCCGGACCCAACACCGAGACAATGGCGATTGCCAGAAGTAGACCGGGAAAGGCCAATAAGATATCCATCAACCGCATAATGATGTTATCCACCCATCCGCCCCAGAAACCCGCAAATGCACCGAGTAACCCCCCCACAAGGATGGCAAAGCTGATGGTCACCAGACCGATTTGCAAAGAAAGGCGCGACCCAAACACAAGGCGTGAGAATAGATCGCGATTATTGCTATCGATGCCCATCAGGTGCTGGGGTTGATCCGCAGGACAGCCCAATAAGTGAATACAGGGAGCATCCCGGCGCTTGACGTGGGTTAGAGGTAAAATCGGGTCGTAGGGGGCGATGAGAGGCGCGAAAATAGCGGTTAAAAGGAGGATAGAGAAAATTAACAGGCCGACCTGGGCTGAACGGTGACGGGTGAAACGGCGCAGCGCTTCCAGCGTTGGAGACTGGCGCTTTAAGGTTAAAACTGTTTCTGCGGAAAGGATGGGAACGTCAACTGCCATAAAGGGTTATTCCAATCGAATGCGGGGATCCATATAGGCGTAAGAAAGATCGACGATTAAGTTCGCCATGACAAAGATAAAGGCAATTATCACGGTAAAGCCCTGTACGACAGGATAATCGCGCGCGAGGATGGCAGTCACCAGCGCTGTCCCCATCCCAGGTAAGGCAAAGACTGTCTCTGTCAAGACAGCCCCCGACAACAAAGCCCCCGTTTCCAGGCCGATGACGGTGACGATGGGGATGAGCGCGTTGCGCAGCGCATGTTTAGAGATAACCAGGTTTTCGACCAATCCTTTCGCCCGGGCGGTGCGGATGTAATCCTGGCCGAGTACATCCAGCAAGCTGGAACGGGTCATACGGGCGACGGTGGCCAGGGGTATCGTACCCACAGCCAAGGACGGTAACAGCAAATGCCAAAAAGCATCTCGTAAAGTGGAGAAATTACCGGTCAGCAGGCTGTTGATGATCACTGAATTCGAGAGAAAATTAATCACCAGCCTGGGTAATCCGGTCAGATTTTGAAGATGCCAGACAGTCGATAACGGATCATACGATAGGCCTGGGGTCAAACGGCCAGATGGGGGTATGAAGAAAGGTGTGCCTTTTAATAACAGGGCAAACACATAAGCCAACATCAATCCCAACCAGAAAACTGGCATAGAAATTCCGATATTCGCCCCAATCATCGTCAGCGTATCGACGATCGTGTTTCGCCGCAAAGCGGAGATAACACCTAACAAAACGCCAAAAACCGTTGAAAACAGCATCGCTCCAAATGTCAATTCGAAAGTCATTGGCAGCCGTTCGGAAATATATTCCACCACAGGACGGTTATATTCGATGGATTCGCCAAAATCACCCTGGACCAGATTACCCAGGTAACGGACAAATTGTACGCCAATATTATCATTCAAGCCAAAGCGCTCCCTGAAAGCAGCGCACTGAGCCTGGGTAGCTTTCTCACCCATCATCGCGATACAGGGGTCACCGGGCACTAACCGGGAAATGATTAACGTCACCAGCAGGACCCCTAACAAAACTGGAATGAGTAATAAAAGGCGGCGGGTAGTGAATTGGAGCATGATAACCTTATGACAAACCGGTATGCCAACGGCGACTTACGTTATCGTAACCCTGTCTTTGGGGATGCAGGTTACCACAACCGCGGTTGCAATGACCTGACAAACATATAACAGGATGGGGCACAACAGTCAATGGTCCTGCTATGCCCCATCCACTTCGTCGTCAATTTTACCACTTCATGCTTACAGTCATTGATTAATTAAACCAACAACGGTGAAGACATGAGAGCGTTGAATAAAAACCTTTTGCCTTACTTGGTGGCAGTTGCGGCAGGCGTAGGCGTAGCGGCTGGAGGTGTATTCAAGATCGCGCCGAAGAGAGTGCCGAAATATTCAAATACGCCCGTATTACCCTTGTGATTGGGGTTCTTGTAATCCCACTGGGCAGTATAGGTGGCGAAGACATCCGCGGCTGAGAATGCCGAACCGTCCGACCACTTGACACCCTGGCGTAAGTGGAAAGTATATTGAGTCAGATCCGCGTTGGCATCAAAGCTGGTCGCCAGAGAGGGCTCAGTCTGGGTTGTGCCGAACTTGTAGCGCAGCAAGGGTTCGTTAACCAGCATGCACGCGGTGATGGTTTCACCATCGGTCTCGTCACCACACCACAGGCTGATGGGCTGACCGGTCTGCAGCCAGACCAATTGGCCAGAATCAGTTTGTTGGTTAGGGAAGTTGATATTATACGGGCCAACGACGACGTTCTTGACACTGGCTTTGAAGGAATTACCCGATGAACCGTGCGCGACCGGGATCATGGGGACGTGCTGTTTGATCAGCGCATTCACCTGATCGTAAGCCTTCTGGCGGGCAGCCGGATCGGCGGATTGTCCACCCTGCTGGATGGCAGCCACCAGGTCAGAATAGGAATTTCCAAATGTCTTGCTGGAAGCGCCGAAATGATAATCAAACCAGTCGGTCGCATCCGGATAATCTTCACCCCAGCCGAGGAGGAAGAAGCCCAGATTGCCTTTACCGGAATTTCCGATCAGGGTTGCCGATTCCTGAACATCCAGTTTGATCTTGACGCCGATCGTGGCCAATTGAGCCTGGACATCCTGGGCGATCTGGCTGGGATCGGGGGCGTAGCCGCGGGAATTCGTGCGGTACGAGAATGGGATGATCTGGTTGAAATCAAACCCGGCGTCGGTCAGCGCCTGTTTGGCCGCGGTAGGGTTGTAATCGTACCACTTGTAACCATCGGTATAACCAGGTTTCAAACCTGGATAGAGGAACTGATCCGCCGCGGATGAACCCTTGGGGAAGAAGTTGTCGACAATGCGCTGCTTGTCAATCGCCTGGGCAAAAGCCTGGCGCACTGCTTCTTTGTCAAAGGGGGGTTTGGTGTTGTTCATCCCAAAATACAGGGTATTCGTAGCGACGATGGGCTGGAAGGATAGTTTGGTGTCCTTCTGGACCGTGGCGATATCGTCCGGGCCGACCAGCTCGTAGGCATCCACGTTACCGGATTGAAGCTCGAGCAGGCGTTGGGCAGATTGGGCGGACCATTTCATCACCAGGGTCTTCAGTGTGGGAGCGCCACCCCAATAGTTGGCGTTGGCCAAGAAGGTAAGGTGATCGCCCTTGACCCATTCTTTTAAGGTCATGGGGCCGGTGCCAATCAGGGCCGCGCCGATTTTGGCCGAGTCGCCGCCGGTGGAATCGAGCAGCGCCTTGGGTAAAATTTCATTAGAAGCAAACGCAACCTTCGATGGGAATGCGGCATCCGTGTAGCACAAGTTGAATACGACGGTATTGGCATCCGGGGCTTCGATAGATTTAAACTCACCACTATATTTGCAATCTGGCGCAGCCAGTTTCAATGGATAGCTGACGGCGGCAGCCGGTGGAACTGCAGCAGCGGGCGTATCAGTGGCGGCCGGCGCGGCAGTTGGGAGAGCGGCGGGAGTAGTCGTCGCTGCGGATTGGCAGGCCGTTAGGGCCATGCTTATAACAATTACAACACTTGCCAATGTAAATAAGAAATGGCGTTTCACTTTTCTCCTCCTGAGAAGAATTACCTTAATGCTTAATTTGTTGCATTTTTCGGGGATAAGGGTAATGATTCTGCTATGAAAAAGGAAATTATATAACCACCTCCTTCATTTTAAATATTTCATGGTGGTTAAAATGAATATTCTATCCATTATACTCATTTAACATAGCCTGTCAAATTTTTTATGACTTGTGTTCAGGATTGGCTGTGGTATTCCTAAGAAGCCCGGTTGCTTGTTCGTTTCTTTTCAGGGTATTTGGGGTTAAGTAAATTGCTCAAGAGTTAAAAAAATAGTTCAATGGGAATTTCCGTGATGAAACCCCACATTTTGGGGACCATTCCACGGGATTCATGGGGAATCAAAATCAACTTCATGTTCAGAATATTTCCTTAGGTGTATACTTTGTCAGGGAGAAGTTCAGCATGAAACGCGCCGTCAGTATCAGTATCGGTTCATCAAAACGCGATAAAGCCGTCCAAATCGACCTCATGGGTGAGATGGTATCGATCGAAAGAATCGGTACGGACGGAGATATGGAAAAGGCTGCCCAACTCTTCCGCGAGATGGACGGGGTGGTAGATGCCTTTGGCGTGGGCGGTACAGACCTGGGTGTCATGGTGGGCGATAAATTTTACCCGTTATACTCGATCCATTCCATGGTACGGTTCGTCAATAAGACCCCCATGGTCGATGGGAATGGGTTAAAACAGACCCTCGAGCGGGGCTGCGCCCAGGCGCTGGAAGATAAAATCGGCTCCTGGCTAAAAACCAAACCCAAAAGGGCTTTCATCTGCGCGGCCACCGACCGTTGGGGGATGGCACAGTCCTTCGCCCAAAGCGGTTATGAGTGCATTTATGGCGATATGATGTTTGCCCTGGGGCTGCCTTTTCCCCTGCGGTCCGAAACCAGTGTAAAAGTCCTGGCGGCCCTGCTGATGCCTATCGCCGGACGTATACCCTTTCATTGGATCTACCCCACAGGTGAATCCCAAAATAAACGGACTCCCAAATGGGAGCGCTGGTTCGATAGCGCCACCATCATCGCGGGCGACTGCCATTATATTACCCGTTATATGCCAGACACCCTCGCCGATAAAGTGATTGTAACCAACACCACCACCCAGGACGACGTTGCTCTCTTCCGAAAAGCCGGCGTGAAATACCTGCTGACCACCACCCCGGTGCTCGATGGGCGATCCTTTGGTACCAATATGATGGAAGCAGCCCTGATCGCATGGAGTGGACGCAAAGACCCGGTGGATTACCGCCACCCGGGAAATTATTTTAATGAACTGAATGGGCTGCTGGTTAAACTAAAACTGGCGCCCCAACTGCAGGAGTTAAATTAAGCATGGATGTGATTGTAACTGCTGGCGGTACACCGGTTGAAGGCGATCCACTTTTCGCCTATACTCTGGGCAGGCCCAAAGCGTTATTGGATATCAGTGGTAAACCCATGATCCAATGGGTGCTCGATGCGCTGAATGCCGCTCAACAAATCCGCCGCATCGTGGTAGTCGGTCTCCCCCCAACCACTTCCCTGAACAGTCTTAAACCCATGACCCTGCTGGATGACCACCACGGCATGTTAGAAAACCTGCGCGCGGGTGTTAGCGAAATTACCCGGCAGGACCCGAGCGCCGACCTGGTTATCGCTGCTTCCTCTGATATCCCTGCTCTCACAGGCGAAATGGTTGATTGGCTGATCAATATTATCCAACAGACAGAACACGATTTATATTACAACGTGATTACCCGTGAAGTCATGGAAAAACGTTTCCCGGGTTCGCACCGCACCTATCTGCATTTACAGGAACTGGAGCTGTGTGGTGGAGATATCAATGCTATGCGCGCCAGCGCCCTTTCAAATGAGAATCCGGCATGGAATAAAATCATTGCGGCACGAAAAAGTCCATTAAAACAAGCCTCCATAGTCGGGTTTGATACTCTGCTCATGCTGCTTTTGCGGCGCTATTCAATTGCCAGGATAGAAAAAATCATTAGCCAGCGTCTCGGTTTCCGCGGGCATGCCTTGCTCTGCCCTTACGCGGAGATGGCCATGGATGTAGATAAACCCCACCAGCTCGAAATCATTAGCAACGACCTCACTGCCTCCATCGCCCATGCATTGGCCAACCCAGTTTAAAATCGAAGCCTTGCTTAAGGTCGATTTTCAAGCCTCCAACCGCTTACGCCTGGATGAAAAAACCGGCATTAAACGCAGGTTTGCGGCCTTCCTTGCACATTCCGGTGATTCGTGGTTTTGGATGGTCGGATTAGGATTGATCTGGCTGTTGGGCAGCCCATCCTGGCATGCCCACGCCATGCTGCTGGCCATCGGCGTGGGAGGGCTGGCGCTGGTCGTGTTCGGGATAAAATACCTGATCCGCCGGCCCAGACCAGAAGGTGAATGGGGAGCCATTTACCGCAATACCGATCCCCACTCTTTCCCATCCGGTCACGCAGCCAGAATGGGAATGCTGGCCATCCTGGCGATCGGGCTGGGGCCGGCCTGGTTTGCGGTCCTGCTGGTATTGTGGGCGCCGGCCGTCAGCCTGGCACGGGTCATGATGGGTGTGCATTACCTTTCAGATATCCTCGCCGGTACCCTGGTTGGGATCGCGGCAGGCAGCCTGATGCTCGCGCTCCAACCGCTCCTGCTGACATATTTCCATTTCTTGTTTTAAACCGGAAAAAGGGTGAAATTGGAATTTCTCACGGCCAACCTGGAATATTCCAATTTCACCCATAACCCTCTTACCTGAACAAATAAACCAGGGGTATGATGGCCGTTTAATTTTCGATAGGTGCCTGACACTTTCCAAAAAGCCGGGCGCGCACCACTTCCAGATCATCTGCCGTGAGAAGATCGATCAGACTGTCAGACAGAGGTGGGTCAGGCCAGGTGGATTGTCGTAGAGAATCTTTAAACACCTGGAGCATGCAGTCAGGATCGTCATCCGCGGCAACGCGGTTGATGGATACACTGGCACAGCCAGTACACAGGTGGACCAGCATTAACTCACCCGTCCTCGAACCGTTATATTTTTTGGTCGTCTTCTTCAGGGTGAGACCTACCGGTCGCATGGCGGCCTTACAGGCCGCCATGCGATCCCCACCCTTGAACAGATCGACATGGCGAGACCAGAGACAGTAAGGGCAGTGGTTGCGATTAAACACGCCCGATAAAAGCGGCGCGGATGAGACGAAAAAACCACATTGCTTGCAAGGGAAGCCATCTTCCGCTTGAGCACGCTGGGTTCGCAGCATGCCAGCCCGGCTGGAATTTACCCTCGAACGGGCTTGCAGGTGCGACTCTTCAAGGTAAAACTCGGTATAAGCATCTTTCATGACTGCCCTAACCTTCTCGCAGCCGCAGATAGCTTTGGTAGCGCCGTGGGCTGATCTCGCCCTCCACTACCGCCTGACGGATGGCACAGCCGGGTTCTTCATCATGCTGGCAGTCCAGGCCAAAGCGGCACTTACCCATGAGTGACCTCATCTCCGGGAACAAAAAAGCCAGTTCATCCCGGTTGACGTCCCATAAACCAACCTCGCGCATACCTGGCGTATCCAGGATCGCGCCACCCAATTCGAGCGGAAACATCTCCAGCCAGGTTGTGGCATGCCGGCCTTTACCAGTAGCACGATTGACCGCCTGGGTATGTAAGCCAAGGCCGGGTTGAAGGGCATTGAGCAAGGAGGTCTTCCCCACCCCGGATTTGCCGACAAAGACGGATACTTTATCGTGTAAAGCTTCGCGCAGCTCGTCCAACCCCTCACCGGTACGCACGCTGATGGATATAACCGGGTAGCCGATCTGGCGATAGCCGTGTGCTATGGTCTGGATCTCACCTACCAGGGAGCCGTCCGTGTCTGCCTCGATCAGATCGAGTTTGGTGATGCAGATCAGAGCCGGCAGATCAAAGGATTCTGCTGAAGCCAGGTAACGGTCGAGCATGGCCCAGTGCGGTTCAGGCTGTGAGATCGCGAAAACGGGCACAACCTGGTCAATATTGGCGGCGACTACCTGCTCGAAGGCATGGGCTCCCGGCATGGCCACGGCCGTACGGCGGGATAACCGGTTACGGCGGGGAAGGATCCCCTGGATCAACCCCGTGCCATCACCCGCTTCGGTCAATCGCACCTGATCCCCAATCGCTATTGGATCGCTATGATCGATTTCCTTAACCGCCATGACCCGCCGGTGTTGGGATGATGGGTCGACGGTTGTGTAAATAAATTCCTTGCGCAAACGGGTTGACAATGCACATGGAATCACCCGATCGCCTGAGTGAACGGAGTACAATCCGATATTTTTTTTATAGACGATACCTAGAAGTTCAACAGAACCTTCGTCGTCTGAAGTGTTGCGGGGTAAATTCATTGTTGCAAGTTCCTATAAAACCACCTGCTTTCAGGCGGGATATGGGTTGAGTAGAATCATTAAAACCATCCAATCTGGGTTGATTATTAACCCGAAAAATTAAACAGCCAGCCGATTGTCTAACGGCTGAGAGCGGTCGATAGGCTTGTGTCATAAAACATCTGTCCTTTCTATTAATCTCAATTAAAAAAAACGCCAGCCACGTGAATTCCCGTAGCTGGCGTATAGAGTGAATAATTGAGGGATGGGCGCGTGTGATGAGAAAAGTGCCCGTGATGGGCATCTATCAAAAATCGCGCGGCAAACCGTTAAAACGAAAGCCACGGGGCATGTGTGCTCCCGTGGCTATGTCAGTCCAGAAAATAAAACGAGAGATTATCTCGCTGCCAGGAGGCGCGCACATACAAATTGATTGATGACAGATACCGGGACCGAATTAAACAAGCACACCTCCTTTCAAGAATTTATTACATTTTAATTTTACCACATGAATGGTTTCACAGTCAAGAAAAAAAATTGGGGTTATTAGGAATTGCCGGTTATGTCTCGGGCGCTTATATGTTCATATTCGCGGTCTTTGGCCAAAGCTGGCACCGGGTGAAAAACAGCCTGCTCCCCGTGTCTGCCTTCGCCACCGCCATGCTGCTGGTCTCCCTTCTACATTATGACCGTTTCATCCACAACAACCCGGCATTTGCACTCTGGTTAATCATTTATATCATCACGCCATTCCTGGTCCCCTGGTTGTGGTTTCATAACCGGTTGACTGACCCCGGCACACCTGAACTCAACGACAAGACCGTGCCACGCTTTGCGCGATGGGCGACCGGTATGGTGGGCGGAGTGACGCTAATATTCTGGATTGTCAGTTTTATCTACCCGCCAATCCTGATCGCCATCTGGCCCTGGACATTAACCATGCTGACCGCCCGGGTGATGTGCAGTTGGGGATTTCTCAGTTCGGTGGGGTGCTTAATTCTTTTACGAGAGCCACGCTGGAGCGCCTGGCGTTACAATATCCAAAGTATCGCCTTATGGCAGGCCTTAATGGTGATCGGCAGCATCCTTCATCGCCAGGATTTTACCAACGGTTCACTGCTCAATGGGTATTTTATAACCATCACCTTGGCCCTGGTCCTCCTTTCTTTCCTGTATGCCTGGATGGAGTTGAATGCGCCCAGGTTAATCCCAATTTCAAAATCATCCGAAACTTCCTTTTTGCCAAGTTAATCGGGGTCCGAAATGGCCGGCCGGCATAATAAGCAAAGCGGGAAACCTCATGGCAGAAGCTCCTATTTATGATGTGATCGTCGTAGGCAGCGGACCAGCGGGTAGCAGCGCCGCATATTTCCTGGGTGAAGCCGGTCAACGTGTACTCGTGCTGGAGAAGGAATGTCTGCCGCGTTATAAAGCTTGCGGTGGGGGACTTTCGATCCGCTACCTGTGCGAGCAGTTCCCTTTCTCCTTCGACCCTATTCTAAAAAACGACGTGACGTCGATCTCTTATATCTATAACAACCAGGTAACCCCCATCCCGCTTACCCCGGGTGCAATTGGCCTGGTCATGCGGGAGGATTTGGACGCTTATATCCTTCGCCAGACTCGGGCAGAAGTCATCCAGGAAGCTGCCGTGCGCAGCGTGACCGAATCAAGTGACCAGGTGCGGGTCGAAACCCAGGATGGCCGCACTTATACGGCTCGTTACCTGATCGGCGCTGATGGGGCTAACTCAGTCGTCGCTCATTCGTTGGGTCTCCGCCGTCAGCGGACCCCGGCGGCAGCTATAGAAGCCGAAGTCTCAGTCTCACCCAAGGTAAACCAACGTTTCAACCATCGCATGGTCTTCATTTTTGGAGAGATCCATTACGGCTACTTGTGGATCTTTTCTAAAGGGGATCATCTATCGGTTGGGATTGCCGCGCTGCATCCTAAACCGGGCGAGCTGCAAAAAACCCTCAAAGAAGTGATGGCTCGTTATGGCATTCCATTGGGGGATACCCCATTATATGGGCACCCCATCCCCATTTATACCCATCACGAGCCGGTATCTTCTTCACGCACATTGTTAGTGGGCGATGCGGCCGGGTTAGCCGACCCACTCTCTGGAGAAGGTATCCGGTTCGCGATCAAGAGTGGGCGATTGGCCGCCGAATCAATATTGAAAGGGCATCCAGATCGTTATGCCAGGGTTCTTTTCCGGTCCATCGGGTTTAATCATCTTTTTACGACACTGACCTCCTTGTCTTTTTATTATTACCAATCACCGTTCCTGTTCCTGGGGGCTCCTAACCCATTTAGTACTCAAGGGATCGTCGATATGCTGGCCGACCGCATGACGACGGTCGAATTTATCCCCCTGGGCTTCTTCACCCTGCCCATCTTCGTTGGAACTGAACTGACCGCACGGTTCTTATCCCTCCTGGGTCTTGCCCACCTGTCGGATCGCATCCGATCCGGCATTTATCCCGAACACGTGAAGGAATCATACCGGACCGGGTAACTGCTCAGCCATGCTTAGAAAGTTGCCGAATTAAAAGTAATTGCGGTTGCTGCGCAACCGCAATTACTTTTAATTCGGGTTTTTTCCAATTTTTTTATCTGACGATCACCATCTCGGGCTGGTGAATTAGCCGTTCTATCGAGTCCAGGCCAAGGCCAGTGGGTGGGGTAGATGTGAGTAAACCATAACGAGATGCGCCCAGGTAAAGGATCTCAAGGATCAGATCCTGATAACTGATACCCTCGGCATTAGCAATCACCACCAGGTCGCTAAAACCAGGCGTCATGCCAGGCAGCGAGTTGATCTCGATCAGGCAAGGCCGGCCGCTGGCGTCCATGCGCATGTCAACGCGCGAGACGTCCAGACAGCCAACCGCCAGGTGCGCTCGCACCGCCAGGCTATGCAGCTCCTCACCCAATTCAGAAGTGACATCAGCCGGACAAATGAAGCCCGGCACACCGGAGTCGCTAAAGTTAAGCGTCTTAGCGTGGTGCCCATAGACTCCAGGGGTCACTGAGTGGCTGCTGTCGATCTCAAGGGTGGGAAAACGATGGAAACCATCCTCGCGGTAGATGCCAGGGCGCCGGCTGAACAGTGCCGAATCACTGCGCCCCAGTACCCCAATGGTAAACTCGCGCCCGGGGAGAAATTCTTCTACCAGGGCGGGCTGGTGATAGTTATCGATCACCCAGCGCACACGCTGGCGCAGCTCATCTTCATTATATGCCACCGCCTTATCATCCACGCCCATACCCGTGCCCTCGCGGGCTGGTTTTACAAATAGAGGAAAGTGTAAGGCAGGCGAAAGCGGTTCGTTGCCCAAAGTAAATTCTTGAAATTCCGCGATTGGAAGACCGTGATCGCGCCAGATGCGCTTGGTCATCGTCTTATCCAGGGTGATCGCATTGGTCACAACACGCGAGGCAGTGTAGGGAATGCGCAGCATCTCTAATAAAGCTGGCACCTGGGCCTCACGTCCATCGCCCCCCAGACCTTCAGCAAGATTAAAACAGATATCTGGACAGACATCATGCAGTTCATAAAGTAAATTGGCGTCAGCGGGAAGAAAAACTGTTTGATGACCGTCAGACTCGATCGCAGATTGAATTGCCTGGATCGTTTCTCTACGGTCAAACTCCGCACCGGCGTCGGCGGGGCCATCGATCGGGAGTGCAGACTCCCCCTTGACATTCGCGATCACAGCCACTCGCCAGGGTCTTGCCGGATGCGGGCCCTGACTGGGAGGCTTGTCGCTTTCTTGTTCCTGTTCCATTTCCATCAGATTAATATAGTCCATGATGTTTTATTGACCTATCCTTGTTATAAATATTCGGATCGCCTGCCCGAGTCAAATGACTCAGGCAATCATCGTCCAAAAGTATATCAATATTTCGCAAAAAAACAAGAGGTAAGCAGGGTTATTTTTGGAAATACTTATACAGATAGAGGGTCAATTTTTTTTAACCAGGGGGCAAACCGTATTTCTTCAGGATATCCGCGGCACGCTGGATAACATCGGGCGCCATGGTAACCCGGTCCGGCCAGGCCCGGCTGTGACCCTCTTCCGGCCATTTTGCCGTGGCATCCACGCCAATTTTACCGCCATAAGAAGAACGGACCGAAGCGTGGTCGAGCTGATCCACCGGCCCAGGGGTTATGATGATATCCCGCTGCCAATCCACATTGCCCAATGCCTGCCATGCGACTGTTGAAAAGTTTTGGACGTCTACCCATTCATCCACAACCACGATGGCCTTAGCTAACATCAACAGACCCAGACCCCACAGACCGTGCATCACTTTGGCCGCGTGCCCTGGATAACGTTTGCGGATCGAAACGATCACCAGGTTGTGAAACACCCCTTCTGCCGGCATGGACACGTCTAATATTTCTGGCAAGAACAGACGCATCAGCGGCAAGAACAGGCGTTCGGTGGCTTTACCCATCCAGGCATCTTCCATCGGTGGGATACCCACCACAGTCGCCGGGTAAATCGGGTCTCGCCGGTGTGTTACCGCGGTTACGTGGAAAGCCGGGAACCGTTCCACCGGAGTGTAATAACCGGTATGGTCTCCAAAAGGCCCTTCATCCCGATAATCAGTCAAGTCCACATACCCCTCGATCACAATGTCGGCATTAGCGGGTGCTTCGATGGGTTGAGTGATGCAGGATACAAAAGGCACCGGTGCGCCGCGCAAATAACCCGCAAGCATATACTCATCCAGATTGGGCGGCAAAGGCGCTGAAGCGCACCACATGCTGGCTGGATCACCCCCCAGGGCAATGGCCGCCGGGATGCGCGTTTGGGCCACCAGGCGCGCAGCGCGTTCGTGCTCGGCCCCGCCTTTATGGCGCTGCCAGTGAACCAGGAGGGTCCGTCCATCAAGTACCTGCAGCCGGTACATTCCCACGTTGCGCACCCCACTGAGTGGATCGCGCGTGATCACCTGAGGCAAGGTGATGAAACGCCCGCCATCTTCCGGCCAGCATTTGAGCACC
This sequence comes from Anaerolineaceae bacterium, assembly GCA_036787065.1. Taxonomy (GTDB): domain Bacteria; phylum Chloroflexota; class Anaerolineae; order Anaerolineales; family Anaerolineaceae; genus JAJYIW01. The sequence goes on along the minus strand of DAIQPZ010000037.1, from coordinate 6,830 downwards.
GGCAAGAAATCGATCGAAGCGTTCTCGCGCTCGACCACCTCTTGAACCGGTCCTTGGCGCACCCTTTTCGGGCGCAGCCCGGCCGATAGGAGCGCCCCCATCAGGTCGCTGCCGCGGGCAAAGGTCTGGGCGAATCCTTTAGGGTGACGCAGGTCGATCAACCGCGCCAGGCGCTGATTCAGTTCTTCTAGCGAGTCCACACCCAACGCCAGGGCCATACGGTCAGCCGAGCCAAACGCATTGATCAACACGGGGACATTCGAACCGCTGACCGACTCGAACAACAAAGCCCGGTTAGTTTCACGTGGACCCTTGCACACCCGATCGGTAATGGCGGTGATCTCAAGTTCAGGGGATACCCGCTCAGCGATGCGCATAAGCTGGCCCCGTGATTCTAGCGCTGTTACCCAACCACGCAGATCCTGAATTGGCATGTTCTCTCCCTTCAATATTGATTCTACCCGTAAACGGATCAATCAGGCATAAATATTGCGGCGATATGATGAGGTTTACCAAATGCCTTTTTGATCAACGCCTGTTGGATGGTTTTCGAAATTGCAATGTGAAGCACAGTCAACTTGGATGGACGTCATTTTTGCTTGACACAAATTCACCGCTGTGCTACATTATAAAATGATTAATGGGTGATGGGTCAAATATGCCATTTTATCCACCAGGATTAAATTGACCGGTCCCCTTAACCCTACAGTTGCCCTGATCAATGATAATAAAAGAGAACCAACGACTGATTAACCGCAACTGACCCGTATCCTTTACCCCTTAAAGGAGTGCCGAATTGACCAAGTCACGCACACAACTACTGGTTGATCGTCTACGCGAGCTCCAGGCTTCTTCACCTGATATTGAGGCTTCTGCTATCGTCAGTATTGATGGACTGACCATCGCTTCTGCACTCCCACAGGGGGTTGAAGAGGACCGCGTCTCAGCAATGTCGGCTGCTATGCTTTCCCTCGGTGAGAGAATTGCGAACGAGCTGGGCCGGGGTTCATTGGCCCAGGTCTATATCAAAGGCCAAAAAGGCTATGTCGTGCTAATGTCCGTGGGCGAAGAGGCCGTTTTAACCGCCCTGGCAAGAGAACAGGCAAAACTCGGCCTGATCCTTTTGGAAATGCGGCGAGCCGCCGAAGATTTTAACAGGCTCATTTAACCGATTAACTCCAATGGAACCAATTCAAAAATCAGGCCTGTATTACTCCAATAAAATGTCGCGTTTAACCATTGACGCCCTGGAAAATGTGATGGGGAAAAATGGGGTCAACGCAATCCTTAACCTGGCCAACCTCAAATATTTGATCGACCATTACCCTCCGGATAACCTGAACCGCGAATTTGATTTTGCCGATTTTTCTGCCATCAACCAGGCTCTCGAAGAAATGTATGGACCACGGGGTGGACGCGGCCTGGCCTTACGGGCCGGTCGGGCGGGTTTCTTTGGTGGTCTGCGCAATTTCGGCGCGTTAGCTGGCGTGGGAGACCTGGCATTTAAAGTGCTTCCGCTTCAGGCCAAGCTGCGCATCGGCCTTCCGGCGATGGCTAAGATCTTCAGCCAGACCAGCGACCAACATTCAACCACCGAGGAACGCGAACGCGACTTCATTTATACCATCCACAAATGTCCATGCTGCTACGGCAGGCACGACTCCAATAAGCCGACCTGCTTTATGGCCGTGGGTGTGCTTAAAGAGGGGCTCAAATGGGTTTCGGGCGGTAATGAGTTCCGCGTGGATGAAGCACATTGCATCTCGATGGGTGACCAGGTTTGCGATTTCGTCGTGATGAAAGACCCGATCTCCTGATCTCCAAAGTTCTTGATAAAAAAACCTGACCGTGAATAAAAAAAAATACTCCTTATTGATCGTCGAAGATGATCAGGATATCGCGGATATGCTGAATGCCTACTTCCGCGTTCAAGGGTACGAGGTTTTGGTTGCCAATTGGGGGGAAGACGGTGTAAAGGTGAGCCAGAACGAACTACCTGACCTGATTATTCTGGACATACGCTTGCCCGATTTTGATGGTTACGAAGTGGCCCGGCAGATGCGCGCCAACCGGCGCACACAGGATATTCCCATTATTTTCCTGACTGAAAAACGAGAACGTGACGATCGTCTGCGCGGACTGGCGCTGCATGCCGAAGATTACATCACCAAACCGTTTGATATTCAGGAACTGCGTCTGCGCGTGCGCAATGCGCTGCGCCGTAACACTCGCGGTTCATTGACCAACCCTGTGACCAACCTGCCGGAGGGCGATCTGGTAGATGAACGCCTGCGTGAATGTCAGCAGGAACACGGCTGGGGCATTCTGGTGGTCACCCTCGACCATTTCAACGAATTTCGCGAGTCTTATGGATTCGTTGCTTCAGATGATTTGTTACGAGCTGTGGCTATGATGCTCCACGACACCATCCGTGAACACGGCAGTCCCAACGATTTCTTGGGACACCTGGCCCCTAACAGCTTCTTGCTTGTGATTGACAGCGATTCAGTCGACGTGTTGAAAGAGCGGATTCGCAAGCGCATGGACGTTTCGATGGATTACTTCAACCGTGACCAGGACCGCCAGACCGAATCAACCATTCAGAATCATCTGTCCACGCGGATTGAAGAACTGCGCGGCTGGCAGGAACTGCAGCAGTCCCTGGAAACCTTTAAATCTCAACTAATGCTCCTCACGAAAGGAACATAAGTGCAGATTACGCTGATCCTTCCAACTTATAATGAAGCGGAGAACCTGCCCAAATTGGTCTCCGCTTTATTCTCGCTTCCTTTCGATGACCTCCACCTGATCGTTGTAGATGATAACAGCCCAGACGGCACAGGACAGTTGGCCGATAACCTATCCAACGCCAGGCCGGGTAAAATCGACGTGTTACACCGGCCGGGGAAATTGGGCCTGGGCACAGCCTACGTCTTGGGATATAAGAACGCTCTCGAAAAAGGCGCCCAGGTCATCGGGCAGATGGATTCTGATTTCTCACATCCGGTTGAAAAGCTGCCCGAAATGGTCAAGGCGCTGGACATCAGCGACGTGGCAATCGGATCGCGCTACGTACCGGGAGGGAGCGTGGATGAGCGCTGGCCTTTATGGCGTAAAGAACTGTCACGCTTTGGCAACACTTACGCCCGCACGATCCTGCGACTACCCATGCATGATGTAACCGGTGGATTTAAGTTGTACAAGCGCGAAGCATTGTTACGCATGCCGGTGGACCGCATCCGTTCGAACGGATATATTTTCCAGGTCGAAACGGCTTATATGGGTTATTTACTGGGTTTGCATTACGCTGAGGTACCGATTTATTTCGCCGACCGGCGTTGGGGGAAATCTAAAATGTCACTGCGCATCCAGGCTGAAGCCGCTTTTCGGGTTTGGCAGCTCTTGTGGTTTTACCGCGACATGCGCGCTGCCCATTAATCCAGGCTGGTAACCAGTGCTTTCCATTCTTCCAGGCTGAGGGTCTCTGCCCTCCGGCCAGGATCGATTCCGGCAAATTGTAGGCGGCTGGCAGCCTCTTCGGGCGGGATGTGCAACCCGGCGCTCAAAGAATTCCGCAGCTTTTTTCGCTTCTGGCTGAAACCGGCCCGTGCCAGGTTAAAAAAACGGTCCAGGGAACCGGTTGGGATCACCGGCTGCGGGTACAGGTCGATCCGCACCACGCTCGAATCGACCTCCGGAGCCGGGAAAAACGCCTCTGCCGGGATCTGCGCAACCACCCGCGCTGAGCCAAATACCTGTACACTCAATGACAACAGGCTCATATCTCCGGGCTGGGCACAGATGCGCTGAGCGACCTCTTTCTGAACGGTGAGTGTGACCCGTTCTGGGCGGGAATGGGTAGCCACGAGACCCCGCCCGGTTTTCACGTCTAAAAGATGGCGGATGACTGCCGAGGTTATGTAATACGGAATATTTGCGGCCACCTTATAAGGCTCGCCCCTCATCAGATCAGCCGGGTCCAGATCAAGAATATCTCCCTGAACGACATCTACGTTTTTAAACGGCGCGAGCACTTCCTGCAGCACTGGAAGCAAGGCCGCATCCAACTCTACCGCCACCACCCTCCGGGCAGCCCGGCACAGGTAGCGGGTCAGGCTGCCCAGGCCGGGTCCAATCTCCAGGACAGTATCATCAGGGGTAATATCCGCCGCCTCCATCACACGCCTAAGAGCAGCCGGATCGATCAAAAAATTCTGCCCGAGGCCCTTTTTAGGGCGGAGCTTATAGGCGCGCAGCAAGGCGGGTATATCTAAAGGGGGAAAGTCTAAGGGAGAGCCCATGGTACAGAAGCCGGTGCAGGAGCCAGAAAATAAATGGTAACGTTTTTATGCCAGCCAACGAATTCTGAATCGCTGTAACCCAGGTCGATCCAATGGCCGCTCACCCCACCGTAATCAGCGATGACCCCGCTGCCATAACCCGGAACGTAGACTTGCTGCCCGCGGAGCAAGTTATACCAGGCCGGGCTGACCCCAATCACCCCTTTGGCAACGGTGGCTCCGCTGGCAGTTTTATAGTAACAGGTGCCTGAGTCACACGGAGAATAGGACGTGGCGTAAACTGTGACCGCCCGGTAGTATTGGATCGTGACTCCGTCTACCGTGGTGGTATGAAGCACGATTTGGGTGCCATAACCGAGGATGCGCTTTTTGGGGTCGCGTGCCTTCCATTCGGCGTCAGTCTGGCGCGACACTTCCTTACCCTCCTCATAACGCACGCGCAAGCGAGTCACTAAAAGGCCTACCTGCCCGGGTTGAATGACCGAACGCTGATCGAGCTCAGTTTGTGGGTCAGCCTGTGTGGTCGTCTCGAAGGGGATGGTTTTTTGCTGAAGGGTCACGCTTTCTCGCACGCGCACCACCCGGATGCGCCCGTCAAGCGGGAGTGGGGCGGCCTGGTCAGGCAAGCTGTAATCCAGCCCTACGAGGCGAATCCCAGCCTGAGATAGCGCCTGCCCGACCGTGGCAGCATTCGTACGCAGGTCTTGCACCTTTCCATTGGCCGTCACCTGGATGCCAGCCGGGTGTGAAACGGTCACAGTCAGGGGCGCCGAAAGGGGTGTTTCGGGGCTGGCTGATAAGCGATCCAACGCATCCAACCGCCAACCCCCCTGCCATAACGCCTGCCCGAGTGTGCTGGCGTTTGTAAAAAATGTGGTGGTCTGACCCCGATCGATAACCGTCAGGGCGATGGCGCGTTTCACCTGCAGTAGACTGCTGCGATTAGGAAGGACAGCGTTTGCCGGCAGCGTCGAACCCGCCAGCAGCACCTGGTCGCCCGGGAACAGCCGCAGCCCGGCCAGTTCTACCACGTTGGCCGCAATTTTCTCCGTGGTCAGCACGTTGTGGATCTCCGGACCCTCCGCCACCGCCACCTGGATGGCCCGGTCGATGCGCACAGCCGGTTTATCCCACAGCCAGGTATTCGCGGGGGGCGACACCCGGTCACCCAGGGCAAGGGACACCTGGACCGAACTCAGCGCATCCCCTACGGTAAGCGCCTGGACCCGGCGCGTGAAGATCTGTCCGTCAATGAGGAAAGTGACCGGTTGGTAAAGAGATAGATAGATTAAAACCAGGCCTGACAGGATACACCCGGTCGAGATCAACAATAAAGGAAAGTTCTTATGGCTCATAAGTTAAAACTATTAGACCTGCTCAGACACATGTGAATGAGGCCCGAATTTGAGGTGGTTGCGGGTGCGGAGCACCCGCAACCACCTCAAATTCGGGGACTCTCTTCTCGTGGGTGAGTTGTTACAAACCATTTTACCAGACAACCCTGTGTCGGGGGTTATGAATCAAAAACCCCCAGGTGTTCCAGGCCTGGAGGTCCTTATACGGTCACAAGAATTAAATTCATTCGATATTGATACCATCCATTCGGTACTGATAAAGATTATCTAGGAACCCGTTCTCGATAATCCCTCCTTTCGATCACATCTGGTTGTTACTGGTTTTCGAAATTAGGACTTCCTTGAACCTATATTACAGGTTAGTTAGACTATCTATAATATAGCACGGGATTATGAACCTTACATTAACAACCTTGTAAGGTGGCAAAATAGTGACAAATGCCTACGACAGGGATTAATAAATAAATGGGATGAAGCGGCGCGTTCTGCTCATGTAATCGGAATAAGCCTGTCCAAAGAAACGCAGATCTTCAATTTCTTCTGCCCGGGCAGTCGCCATCAGAAACCCTGTGGCAGCCAGGGCGAAGATCAAACCGGTCCAGCCTGGCACCTTGAAGAATACGCCCCAGGCCAGGAATAGCAGCGAACTGTATAATGGGTGGCGGATAAAGCGATAAGCGCCCACCGTGACCAGTGCGGTCGTCTTTTCAAAAGATAAAAGCACCGAATCGTCACGGCGCTCATCATGCCGGCCCACCTGACGGAGCAGCCAGACGCCGTGAAGGACCAGTCCCAATGAGATTGCCAGAAGCAGCCAAGAAATGAGTTATTCTTTGTAACTGCTCAGGCCAGCTTGGGAAAGGCCCGAATTTCAGGTGATTACAGGTGCGAAGCACCCGTAATCACCTGAAATTCGGAAACTTTCTTCTGGAAGCTGATTCGCGCGCCTGGTCGAGGGATGGATAAAAATGGTATACCGCCGAATCGGCCAGGTCTCCAGGGACCGGCGCGTGACCGAGTGCTTGCACCTGTTCACAGGCCACATTTAACCTGTCCACCCCTTCGCCGAACACCACAGGCAGGCCCTGCGCCTGCGCCAGCCGGAAAGCTTCCTCCAACTCACCCGGGTCTGCCCGGTCCATCGTAAAGTACAGCACCCCACCCGGCTTCAACG
>DAIQPZ010000137.1:0-7153 GCA_036787065.1 Anaerolineaceae bacterium | reverse complement strand
AACCAATTGGTCGATGGGAAGTGAGAACGGGTGCTCGGGGTGGTCGAGGGTGAATGACCCATCGGCAGAAAGACGACCGATGGGTTCGCAGGGCAGGCCGGCCATGAGGGTTTCAAAGGTCTGGACGTCTTCCGGCGCAACTTCAACCAGCAGGCAGCCGGCAACTTCACCAAAACACCAGGTAGTCAAATCGGCCGATGGGGGTGGTGCCAGGCGCAGTCCGAGCCTCCCCGCAATAGCCATTTCCGCCGCGGCGACCAGCAAACCGCCCTCGCTGAGATCGTGGCAGGCCAGCACCACGCGCTGGACAGCGATTGCCTGGTGCAGGGCGCGGTATACCTGGGGCGCGCTGGCCGGCGGCTGCGGCGCCTGGAACTGCGTTCCTTCGTAATTCACCTCCAACCCACTTTTGATCATGGCATAATGACTGCCACCGAAGACCGGGTGAAAATCACCCACCCGGTATAGTAAATGCCCCGCTTGTTTAAGGTCCAGGGTGACCGTGTGGGTGACGTCTGGGATGATACCGATGGCGGAGATGAGCAGGGTGGGCGGGATGGAATGGCGCTGACCATCCGCGCCCATGTATTCGTTATTGAAAGAGTCTTTTCCGGAGATGAAGGGGGCCTTATAACGCAGCGCACCCTCATAACAGCCGCGGGTAGCTTCGAGGAGCGCCCCCATCACTTCTGGGCGGCGCGGGTCGCCCCAGCAGAAATTATCCAGCAGGGCGATGCAGTCCGGGTCGGCGCCAACCGCCACGGCGTTACGCACGGCTTCATCGATGGCACACAAAGCCATGCGATAGGCATCCAGCTTGCCGTACTCGGGATTGAGCCCGTTGGAAAGGACCAGCCCGGTGGACCCCTGGCTCATGATGGGTTTGATCACACAGGCATCCGCTGGCCCATCGTTGGCCACGCCAGTGAGCGGTTTGACCACAGTTCCCCCCTGGACTTCGTGGTCGTACTGGCGGATCACCGCGGCTTTGGAGGCAATGTTGGGATGAGATAGAAGCGCCAGCAATGTAGCGGGTAGATCGAGAGGGCCTGAATGTTCAACTAATGAAGTGGGAGGCGGAAGGACGGGTCGTGACGCCACAAGCTGGCGTTGGGGAATGCCCTCATGGAGGAAGTCGCAGGATAGATCCAATACCGGCTGGCCAGCGAAGCGTACCAACAGCCGCCCGGCGCCGGTGAAACTCCCCAAATCGGTGTAATCGACCTCGTAGAGCGCGCACAAATCTTTCACAGCCCGGGTAGAGGCGGGCGGTATGGCCAGTACCATGCGCTCCTGGGCTTCGGAAAGCCAGATTTCCCAAGGGGCCAGACCGGGATATTTCAAGCGCACCTGGGCCAGGTCCACATCCACGCCGGTCGGGTTGGCCATCTCGCCCACGGCGGATGAGAGCCCACCCGCGCCGCAGTCAGTGATGGCATGGTATAGACCCTGGTCGCGCGCCTTGAGGATGACTTCGAGCACGCCCTTCTCGGTGATTGGGTCGCCGATCTGGACAGAAGCGCCGGCCACTTCTCCTGTCTGGGCATCCATGGTCATGGAGCTAAAAGTGGCGCCCCGCAGACCGTCCCGACCTGTCCGGCCGCCAAGCAGGACCACGCGGTCACCGGGTAGGGGCTGGCGCGGATGGCGCCCTCGCGGGGCAATACCGACACAGCCGCAGAAGACGAGCGGGTTGGCGGTGAATCCGGGGTCGTACCAAATGGCCCCATTGACGGTGGGGATGCCCATCTTGTTGCCGTAATCTTGCACGCCGGCGACCACCCCGGATTGGATGCGCCGGGGATGCAGGATCCCATCCGCGAGGGTATCAAGGGGCGCATCTTGCGGACCAAAGCACAACACATCCGTGTTGGCGATGGGTTTGGCCGATACGCCGAGGATGTCGCGGATCACCCCTCCCACACCGGTATTGGCGCCACCAAAGGGCTCGATTGCGGAGGGGTGGTTGTGGGTTTCGACCTTGAAAGATACTTCGAATTGGTCATCGAAGGCCAGGATGCCGGCGTTGTCAGTAAAGGCAGACAGAAGCCAGGGGGGCTGAAGTATTTGGGTGGCGCGGCGGATATAGGTGTTGAACAGATTGTCCACTACGGGTGGATAAGGAAAATCGAAGCCTTCTCCAACCAGGGTGATACGAGATTTAAACGTTTTATGGACGCAGTGTTCGCTCCAAGTTTGCGCCAGGGCCTCGAACTCGACGTCGGTGGGGTCGCGGCCTTCGGCGGTGTAGTAAGCCTGGATGGCTTTCATCTCGGCCAGATCCAGAGCGGCGCGGCGCTGGATAGAGATGGCTTCCAGCGCACGATCATCCAGGGCGCGCAGGGGGATGACTTCAACCTGCCCGGATGAGGCGGCGCCAGGCATGAAGATCGGTTCTACCGTCCCAAGGACGTAGCGCTGGATCACAGGGTTCGCCAGAAGCCGGCGCGCCAGGGTTTGCAAGTCGGCGGAGGTGACCTCTTGCCCGGTGACGGTAATCTGCTGGCCAGTGCACACCCGCTCCACACCCAGGATGCCAATCTCGTGGGCGGCGCGGATGAGCTGTTCGGCCACCGGGTCGGTGACGCCAGGGCGCAGGGCGACCTCGACCCTCAAACAGGGCGAAGCACCCTCTTCGAAAGCGACACCCTCCTCGGATATAGACGAGGAGGGTTGGAAGAGGCGCCAGATGCAGCGCTGGGTGACCGGGTCGGCCAGCAGATCGTGAGCCAACCGCTTGCAGGTAGGTTCGTCCAAAGCTCCCTGGATGAAAAAGAGATCAACGGAGCGCAAGGTCTGGATTGAGTCAAGCCCCATGGCGCGGGAGTCGGTTAACAACCCAGCCGAACGCGGGTCATTTTCAGATAGTGGACTGACTGTAAAGCGAATAATGGGGAGATCGGGCATATTCGAACACCTCAATAATGAGCCGTATTTTAGTCCAGCAGAGTTGTCTAGTCAACCCTTTTGGCTGCCAAACCATTAACTTTACAAATAAAGTAACTTCTCAGCCATGGAAAGAAAATTGCCGAAATTTGAGTGTTTGCGGGTGCGGAGCACCCGCAAACACTCAAATTTCGGGTCTTATCACACGAGTCTGAGCAGTTACCAAATAAATTACTAAAAGAATTATGGGTGATCAAATGACAGCAATAATGGCGTATGTGATCAAGTTTGTGGCTGATATGCCGGCCACGGTCAAGTTTTACCAGGAAGTCCTCGGTTTACCGCTCAAATTTCAATCGCCCCAATGGAGCGAATTCGCTACCGGAGAGACCACCCTGGCCTTACACCAGGCATCGGGGCAGAACCCGGCCGGGACAGTCCAACTTGGGTTCCACGACCCGGATCATCGAAGCCTACAAGAGCGGCTCAGGCTTAGTGGCGCTGTGCTCACCCGCCCGGCGGAGAAAGAAGGGGGCGAGATAATCAGCGAATATCGCGATCCGGACGGCTCACGTTTCAGTCTCGGTCAAGGTTAAGACTTAAATTTCGGGTGAATCGTCCGACGGCCCCTGGTTGATGGATTCGCGCACCGATGAAACCATGTGATTGTGATGCAACTGCTTTTGCATGCGATCAAAATGGTCGTTGGCTTTATACCGTTCCTGACCGCGCGGGTGCATCGCATATAAGTCGGGTACCGGCTGCTGCTCGTTGGGCTCAATCCCTTTCCCGCTCATGGTGGACAGAATCTGCTTGAGTTCCGCGATCTCTACGCGCTGGTTATTAATCGACTCGAGTACCATCGTATGCATATCGGTCACATGGATGTGATCTTCTTGAGCGCGTTTCTCCTGTAGTTCGGCGATCTGCTGTTGACGGATCTCGGAGATGGTGGCGTACAATAGCACGATCGAACTCACCGCCACACTCATCACATTGAGGTAACTATTTACCCCGAGCACCAGGACCGTGTTATCGGCAAACAAAAGCAGGGGGATAAGCAATCCAATTGTTGCCAGGATTACGAAACGGAAGGTCAGGTAGCGCACAGGCCATGGCAGGATAAAGCGATCCAGAAAGTCATTGACAGAATTCAAGAAATTCGATTTTACTTTTTTTTCAGGTTCGGACATGGTTTCCCTTTAATAATGATGGGGCGATTGAATATGGTATTAGATGATTAGAAAATGCTTAGGCACGAGGTGAAAGTCGTCGAATTTTAGGTATAGGCGCTTACCTTGTACGCGCCTCCACCTAAAATTGGGGTCTTTTTCACACAGGTCTGAGCAATTACGAACGCAATTAATAATAAGCCTGGTAATGGTTGCAGGATGGCGCCAGATAGATATTTAAGAAATAATTATATAAATGTCACCGGGCAATTACATTAAAATAAGTTAAGAATGTCGATGCCAGGTTGTCAATGTGAGGAACTGTTTTAATGATAGAAGGGTTTCGGTGTGCCAGCCGGGATTCTTCGCCCCCATCGCAGAGCCTCCGGGGGTTCAGAATGACAATGGGGATATGGGAGGGCAGGTTGACGGCTTATAGCTGGAGCAAGCTCGTTGCCTGGGTTAAACTTCTGCCACAATTCAGGCAGCGGTTAGTGCTTTCACGGTAAAGGTAATGACAGCCAGGGCATTCCATGGGGCGACTGCCCAGCAGGTTGTAAACGTAACGCGTCGCCAGGTTGTGATCGCCGTATTGATCTTCGATTTTACGGATCACCATGTGTGCCGGAAGTCCGCTCTGCAGATCAGCCAGGACGGCCACGTGCAGCGCTTCTTCCACGCTGGGGGGGCGGTAAGTGAGGGATTCAGGCGGATAAGTATTGTTGCAGGCCTGGCACTGGACGTATTCACCCATTTTCCCAATCTTAAAGAGGGGGATCCAATACAGGGTAAAGTATTTATCGACCCAAAAGCGCTGGTAGGTCTGCACCTGGTTGCAGGCCGGGCAAAAAAATTTTCCGGTGGAGATCGCTTTTGGGCGACCTTTTGAACCAAGAATGATCATGGTCTAAATTCTACCTCAATTCAAGTGGTAAAATGGATCTTTATAAAAAGAGGTAAACACTCTACCGCGAGAATAAAGTTGCTGAAATTCAGGTGTTTGCGGGTGCTCCGCACCCGCAAACACCTCAATTTCGGGTCTTTTTCACATGTGCTTGAGCTTTACAAAAGGATGGTGATTATGGTCGAAGACCTCAGCACTTATTTCAGTTTCATGGTCGAGACGGCTTACCTGGCCGGGCGGTCGACATTGGCTTATTTCCAGACCGGGGTGCATGCGGATTATAAGGCCGACCACAGCCCGGTAACGCAGGCGGATAAAAAATCGGAAGAGCTGGTGCGGGCGCGCATCGAGCAAGCTTACCCGAGCCACGCCATTATAGGCGAAGAATTTGGTCTGAAAGAAAGCCAGGGGACGAGCCACCGCTGGATTGTTGACCCAATCGATGGGACCAAGTCATTTATGCGCGGGATCCCGCTCTACGCCGTCTTAATCGGGCTGGAGATCGAAGGGCAAGTTGCAGCCGGCGCGGCCTATTTCCCAGCCCTCGACGAGATGATCGCCGCGGCAGACGGGTTGGGCTGCTGGTGGAACGGGCGGCGCGCGCACGTTTCGACAACGGAACAGCTCAATCGATCCTGGGTAACCTCCACGAGTCCGGGTGGGATGAAGAACCCGGCCAAGGCGGCAGCCTGGCAGCGCCTTATGGACTCGGCCTACTGTCAGGGCGGTTGGGGGGACGCTTACGGTTACCTGCTGGTGGCGACGGGGCGGGCGGAGGTGATGATCGACCCGGAGATGGAAGTGTGGGACTGCGGGCCGTTTCCACCTATTTTCCGCGAGGGGGGCGGATATTTCGGGGATTGGAAGGGGAACGAGACGATTTATGGACGGGAAGCCCTGGCAACCACGCGGCGCCTGCTCCCTGAAGTTCTGCCGCTGCTGGTGACGAACTAATAAAATGGGTTATCGCATTCGACAATGGACCGTTCGTCGTGCGGGGTGTAGTCGGGTAATATCGCTGGTCATCAGTGGGAATGAGATGCGGTAATCCGCTAAGGAACAATTGACCTTGCCGCGAGGGCTTGAAGCCTATCGGCAAGGGGGCACAGCCGCTAATGTGCCGGGTCATGGTTAAAATGTGCAAAGAAATGTGACTTGAGTCACATCAGCATATTTGCATAGGATGATATCCTATATCCAGTAATGCATTCCATGAAGTACCCATTTGTTTTGGAGGGAATATGCAAATTGTAACCGACCAGGGAGCGGATCTATCCGACGAACAAACCGCGGGGTTAAATATTCATTGTGTTCCGTTGAAGATAACTTTAAATGGGAAAACGTATATCGGGGGGGTGGATATCGATTACCATGCCTTTTACCAGATGTTATCCGAAACACAGGCTTTTCCAAGCACATCTCAACCCTCACCGGGTGATTTTGAAAAGATGTATCGTGAATTGGCAAAAAACGACCCTGAAATCCTGTCAATCCATATTTCCTCCGGATTAAGCGGTACAGTGAATTCGGCCAGGATGGGGGCCGAATTGGTTCCAGAAGCCCATGTAACCATCGTTGATTCTAAAACCCTGTCCTGTCCACTAGGCTGGCAGGTGGAGGCCGCGGCTAAAGCCGTGCGCGCTGGTTGGAAACTTGAGGATATTACCAATTTATTGGACCGGGTTCGCCAGTATTCGGAGGGGATGTTTACACTTACAGACTTGAAATATCTCATCCACGGGGGGCGGATCAGCCACCTGAAGGGTTTAATGGCGTCAATGTTACATATTAAACCGGTCATTGGGGTTGGGAAGGATGACGGGAAATATTATGCCTGGGGCCAGGAAATTACCTTTAAACGGGCCATCCTTAAAGTGGTGGATATTATTACCGAAAAAATCCCATTGGGCACAACCCTGCGGGTTCAATTACTGCATGGAAATAATCTGAATGGGGTGGAGATGCTGCGCAGCCGTCTGAACCAGGTGTATAAGTGCTGGTTCGACAAGGTGGTTCCGGTTGCACCCATGTTGGGGGCGCATACCGGGCCCAGTGTGGTTGGTTTGGCTGTTGCTCCTCTGGAAATATTTAATATTCCGGAGTTGGGGATTATTCCTATTGCTATGCAGGCCAATTAACAGACCAGAAATCATACGACTCTGTAAATCTTTCAGAGATACGAGGTCCTTCA
>DAIQPZ010000004.1:0-46893 GCA_036787065.1 Anaerolineaceae bacterium | reverse complement strand
CGATGAGCATCAGGTGATTGGGGGTGGAAGGCCCGGCCACATCGGTGTAATAATGATCGCAGAGTGCAAACTGGTGTGCATACTTCCAATAGGCTGGGATTACACTGCCGTCATACTGCTGCCTGACCGCATTTGTGGCCCGCTTCAGCCAGGCCTCGTGGGTATGAAGAGGATCTGAAGTGGGTGGGTTTGCCGCTGCGGCAAGTGTAGCATCCCCTTCAACCCCCGGAAATCTGCCAAAATAGTTGTCGAAGGCATGGTTTTCTTTGACAATAATCACCACATGCTGGATAGGACCTTTGGGTTTGGGTGGTTTCTGACGCAGCAGTTTATCTTGAGATGGCTGAGGCATAGTTTTCTCCAATCGTTTCGAATTTCCGCCGGTTTATTCGATGGTATAGAGTGTTGGCGACCAGAACTTCACGGTCCGGTTTGTTTATGGGGAACCAATTCTGCGTTGAATTATATGACAATGGTAATCCAAATACAATCATTTTACTTCGCGGTTCCCTTGCTTGTATTCTTGGTTCTTTGGGATTTACCGCGAGAATAGGCCGCATTTTGGGGTGTGAACGCGCATATCCGCGTGCACACCCCAAAATGCCGTGATATACCACGACAATTCTCATTGAGCCGTATTCTTTCTCGACCGATATGGAAAAGAGCTTGCGCCAATATTATAATTAAATAGATCTAAGTTATTGATAAATCCGTATTTGTTAAAGTAGACCTGCATAGTCTGGCAGGGGTTTCATCCATCCGTGAGTGGATCAGGTCAAGGACCTGAAACCTTCATGGACTTTATTGGTCATCCTAGAAAAGGAGAATATTCAGGATGAAAAAAATAATAGTTCGATTTACTGCGGTGTTACTGGCGGGATTGACATTACTGATGCCTTCCTCAGTATTTGCTAACAGCGGTCCGTTTATCCCCCCGCTCAACAAGATCACCCAGATCGCCTCAACCGTGCCTGCAAACGGGGATATTAACCCGTATGGTGTGGCGGTTATACAGCGTTCGGTTGGAACCTTGGTCAAAGGGGATGTCCTGGTCAGTAATTTCAATAACTCTGCCAACTTACAGGGCACGGGCACAACGATTGTAGAGGTAACGCCGGGCGGAAAGGTTAGTTTGTTCGCAACAATAACCCCCAAGGACTTGCCAGGCCCTTGCCCTGGCGGGGTGGGTCTGACAACAGCCCTGGTAGTGCTGCGGGAAGGCTGGGTGATCGTGGGCAGCCTGCCGACCAGTGATGGGACTTCGGCTACGGCGCAAGCCGGCTGCTTGATTGTTTTGAACCCTAAAGGGAAAGTTGTAGAAACAATTTCGGGGTCGCCCATAAATGGTCCCTGGGATATGACGGCGGTCGAAAAAGATGATTTCACGGTGCTGTTTGTTACAAATGTCTTGAACGGAACAGTCGCAGCCAGCCCGAACGAGACCGATCATGGTTCTGTAGCGCGGATTGTGCTGTTTCTGGATGACAAAGATGCTCCGCGAGTAGTTGCACGAACGGTGATCGGTTCCGGTTTTGGCGAGCGGACCGACCCGGCCGCCCTGGTGATTGGCCCAACCGGAGTGAGTCTGGGTAAGGATGGGACTCTCTTTGTGGCCGACACGCTCGCGAACCGGATCACAGCGATTCCGAACGCGCTTTTCAGGATGAAGAGCGCTGGGACCGGCAAAGTTGTTACCAGTGGAGGCGCGCTTAACGGACCGCTTGGCCTGGCCCTCGCGCCAGACGGTGACATCCTGGCCGCAAATGCTGGAGACGGAAACCTGGTTGAGATCACCCCGTCTGGAAAACAGGTGGCGGTAAAAATGATTGACACAACCGGAGCTGGAGCAGGCACACTCTTTGGTCTGAGCTTGACCCCCAACGGGAAAGGCGTATATTTCGTCAATGATGGCGTCAATACTCTGAACTTGCTTCACTAACCCCTCATCGATTAGAAGTTTGAATGGTCAGCCCTCCTTTCCTTAACCAGGAAGGGAGGGCGTTTTGGGCACGATCATCTGGAAGAAACTGGCATTGTCCACCTCAATTCGTAAAAAAAAATACCAACTTCACTCGGTGACAAATTACAATCATAGGACTTGCGCAAGACGCATCTGAATGGCAGGTGACTTGAGTGGTTCCCTCGCGGAGTATCTACCAACCCTGTTCTGCCGACCGCCTAAACTGCACTATTTGGAAATCGCATTTACCCGTTAGTGTGTTGAAAGGTGGTGGCTGAAGCGGAGACCATTAGATTGTCACTCTGACCCAACCCCCATGGATCAAGTCGTATGGTTGGGCACATTCTTTAGTGCACCCGAATGAGCATAAATAGTGGCCGGTATTGATACCCTGGGGTACTTACCATTAATCTATGGTTCACTCGACGATCAGTTTTCCACGCAGCATTCCCATCTGGCATTGAAAGCCATACTCACCCGGTTTATCGGGGGTAAATTCAACCGATACTTCCTGACCTTCAGGCAACTTTGCGCTTTGGTTGAAATCCGGGAAAAGAACCATCTCCGAACAAGTTGAGCTTTCCCTGCGGGTGAAGCGCATGCGCAGCGGTTGACCGGCTTTGACCACAATAATATCTGGGGTGTAACCACCTTTTACTGTAATGGCCACTTCTTGGATTCCACCGGTACCAGCAGAGACCCGGGTTTGCCCTTTAGGTGCAAACCAGAAGAACCAGGCAATCAACAAACTAAGAGCAAACCCTCCGAACGTTACGGCGATTTGTATAGGGGTCATTTTTCTAGATCCTTATTTTTTCTTATTTCAAGTAATTTCTGACGAAGCATCTCAACCGTTGGCCAGCCCTTCAATCCTTCAGATGTTCCATAAACACGGCAGTTCATCGAATAGGATTGTCGATCTTCAGGCCAAAAATCCTTACTAATGACCTGGAAAGAGGGCGACCCAAGGAACTTCGCAGCAGTTGCTTCCTGGTCTGACTTAACCTCGATCAGATTGATCGAGATATCCAGCCTTTCTTCTCTCGAAGCGGTTTGTAGATTTGCCATTGCATTCTGCCAGGACGGGCAGCCATCAAAGTATAGTAAATTGATCTCCATTGTTATCTCATTTCGCGCTGAACTTTGGGCGGAAACCACGCAGCCGGTTGGCGTTGCTGACAACCGTCACGGATGAAAAAGCCATCGCCGCACCGGCCAACAGTGGACTGAGCAGCAGGCCAAAGATGGGGAACAAAACACCCATCGCGATCGGAACCCCTAAGGCGTTGTAAATAAATGCGCCCACCAGATTCTGCTTGATATTGCGCATGGTCGCCCGGCTGACCTCGATGGCTGTCACCACACCCTTCAGACTGCCCTTGATGAGGGTGATATCCGAAGCTTCAATGGCTACGTCTGTTCCTGTGCCAATTGCCAGGCCGACATCAGCCTGCGCCAGCGCCGGAGCGTCGTTGATCCCATCACCGACCATGGCTACTTTTTTGCCTTCTGCCTGGAGCTGGTGAACATTGTGAGCTTTATCTTCCGGAAGCACTTCAGCCAGGACCCGATCTACACCCACCTGGCGGGCAATCGCTTCGGCGGTGCGGCGGTTATCGCCGGTAATCATCACCACCTCGATGCCCATTTGGTGCAAAGCAGCGATGGCTTCCTTTGAGTCTTCCTTGACTGTGTCGGCTACGGCAATGATGCCGGCTGCTTTGCCATCCACGGCGATGAACATGGGCGTCTTGCCATCATTGGCCAGCGTTTCGGATTTCGCTTCCAAGTCACCCAGGTCAACGTTCTGGCGTTTCATCATTTTTAAGTTTCCGAGAGCGACCTGCCGTCCATCCACAGTGGCAACCACACCATGTCCAGGGACAGCATCGAAGGCTTCCGGTTTCCCCAATGACAAACCTTTGGCTTTCGCACCTTCCACGATGGCTTCGGCCAGGGGATGTTCACTAACAGTCTCTACTGAAGCGGCCAATCTCAGCATTTCTTCACCTGTCACTGCTTGTTGAACAGCGCTCACGACATCAGTCAATTCAGGTTTGCCCTTGGTAATCGTGCCCGTTTTATCAAGCACCACGATCTTGATTGCTTGGGCCGTTTGCAGCGCTTCGCCGGAACGGATTAATATACCATTTTCAGCACCTTTGCCGATCCCAACCATCAGGCTCATCGGTGTGGCCAGACCCAGGGCACACGGGCAGGCGATGATCAGCACCGATACGGCGGTAACCAGGGCGTAAACGAGGTGTGGGTTCGGACCGAAGTCAAACCAGATCAAGAAGGTCAGCACTGCCAGGATCATCACGATGGGGACGAAAAAGCCTGAAATCGTGTCTGCCAGGCGGGCGATGGGTGCTTTGCTATTTTGAGCATCCTGGACCATCTTGACGATTTGCGCCAGGGCGGTGTCTTTGCCGACTTTTGTGGTGCGGAACTTGAATGCCCCGGTCTTGTTGAGTGTGGCGCCGATGACTTCATCACCCACTTTCTTAGAAGACGGCAAGCTTTCCCCGGTTAGCATGGATTCGTCCACCGCTGAGCTGCCTTCCAAAATGATGCCATCCACTGGAACCTTTTCACCGGGCCGAACCTGGACGACATCCCCGACCAGAACTTCTTCAACCGGAATATCCATTTCCACATCATTGCGAAAGACGCGGGCAGTCTTGGCTTGCAAATCCATCAGTTTCTTGATCGCTTCGCTGGTTCTGCCCTTTGCGCGTAATTCCAAGGCCTGTCCAAGGACCACCAGGGCGATGACCACCGAAACCACATCATAGAAAGGCTCGGAGGTACCTTGTGGGAAGATTTGAGGGAAAGAAATGGCGAAGGTCGAATAGAGCCATGCCGCTCCAGTACCAAGGGTAATCAAGGTATTCATATTAGCCGCGCGGTGTTTGAGCGCAGCCCAAGCGCCGGTCAAGAAATCACTACCCGCATAAAGTAACACCGGTATAGTCAGCAGCGCGGCGCCAAACCAGGCCAGGCGCAGTGTCTCCATCGACCAATCTCTTACAATTGGGAGGAATTTTGGGTAGGCGGTGATCAGAACTGGGATGGAGATAATCGCCGCAAACCAGAATCTCCACATCAATCGTTGGTATTCTTTTTCGTGAGCAGCTTGCTGTTGATCAACCGGTTCCTCACTAACCGCCGGATGGGTTTTGTAGCCCCAGCTTTCGATGGCTGCGTTCAGCTGGTTGAGTGAAGTCTGTTCTGGCAAGTAGTCGATAGTGGCTTCCTGCGTCGCCAGATTGACCGAGGCATTCAGAACACCTGGGGTGGTTTTTAATTCATCTTCAATAAAGCCCACACAGGAGGCGCAACGGATGTTTTTAATTCCTATTCGCTTTTGCGCACCGCCCACCTGGTAACCGGTTTTCTTGATCGCGTGAACGATATCCATGATTTGGATAACCTTGGGGTCGTAGTCCACGACGACAATTCCTTCGATGGGATTCGCGATGACCCTCTCAATGCCGTGTGTCTTTTTGAGGGCTGTGCGAATCAATAGCCCGCCTGGTTGGCCCTCTTTGGCAAGACCAAGAATGGGCAGTTCAACCTGTAGCAAGGGCGAGTCGGGATTAAAACCGGTAGTCGCAGAACCGGCTGTTTCGCTGGATAGATGGGCGTATTGATGGGGACTCGCATCAAATTGTTTCACGCATTTTTCCGAGCAGAAGTAAAACACCTGCCCCATATGTTCGCGGGTGGCGAAGGCCGAACCCGGATCTATTTCCATGCCACAAACTGGATCTCGTACCATGAATTGCCTCTTTTAATAACAGTCTTTTTTTATTGAAACTACTCAGACCCCTGTGAAAAGACCCTCAAATTCGGTAACTTTCTTCGCATGGCAGAGCAGTTACTTTTTAATTATGGTTTTATCATAGCACCAACCGGAATAACCAATATGCGTCAAACAGCGAGGGCGCCGATAGGCCGATACCCCCGCTGTAAATTAGGCGATTATGCTTATATGGTTTGAGTAGACTTGAAAGGTTGATAGAGAAGAGGATACAACCCGGCGAATATAGCCGGCAGCAACACCTTCAAATATCAAAAGTGATGAGGTGTTCCTTCGATATCTTCCGGAAGGTGAATCAAACCCAAAGATCTCTCACGCATGCCGGCATGATCGTCAGCTAATATTACTCGAATCATGGGTTTTCTCAGTTCACTGTCTATCCTCATTTTTACCTTCTGGTTCGTGCAAGACGATCATATCAGGCCTATCTTGCCGAGGGCTGTCAGCTAAAGCCATTTTCATGATCCGTTCTTTTTCTTTGACATACAAGTCTCGATATTGAACCTTATATTCCACGACCTCAACCGAATTCGAGAAGGCCTCATCAAGGTAAGGGAAACCAAACCACACGATACCAATTCCAAATAAAACCCCGGTGATTATTCGCATCCAGGCATTGAAGGAGCCTAATGCATCACCATCATAAAAAGCAGGTGAAAAAGTATTGTGGGTCAGTGTGACCAACCAGATATTCCAGGTTCGAAAGCCCTGGCCTAATCCGGATAGGTCACTGAAGAAGTGGGTTGTGCCATCGATCGCCATTGGCAGAAGGAAGAGAATTAACCCCCACAACGGCAGTGGTTTTATCTTTTTCCTTAATCCCCACCAGAGCATACCAAACAGCCATAAGCTGGTGAACATAGATACCATGCGGTCGGACCAGGCAACTTTCCAGCCCATCTGGGGGTTGCCAATGAACTGCCGGAGGATGATCAGTTTGTTGGAGTGCAGCCAGACGGTCTGGATCTCAGGGATAGAATAGGATATCTTGGGGCCGAACAAGAAATATGAGCGCTCGGGCAATTGGTGGCAGAGGAAAGAATAGATCCAATAAATCACCTTTCCTGGGACAGTTAACCCCATCGCCATAAAAACTGGCGCCATGAAAGGGACCAGCGTGTACAATCCAAGCAAGACGCTGATCACCAAAATCCAACGTCTGCTCAACCAATGCACAACCTGGTCAGTCTTCGAAAAATGATTAACTGGTTCGGCGAGGTCTGTCAGTTTAATCTTTCTATTCATAACAAGATGTTATTGGAATAAGTGTAGATAATGAACCCGGTAAAAGTTGGGTGATTTTGCCAATCCAACCAGGATGGGTCGATTGGGATGGGTTGCCTACCCAATAAACGAGTGTTCGGGATTGGTGGCTGTCAAATATCAGCGTTTCAGGAGGCCCATCCTGATCATAAACCAATAAAACAATCATTTGACAGGCGCAAGAGTCAGGTCCACAAGTGCAGCCATTAAGAGTTTCAATTGCCGAGTGGAGATCGAAGGATTGCAGCACCTGGCAACCAGCAGATCTCAAGGTGGTTGTCACCAGCGAAACTGCTGAATTACAGTCCGATTGCATCACAAGGAGGGGTTGGTTGCCTGGGTTTATATCAAATCTCCATTTTCAGTATAAGTGGTCGAAGATCGATCGAACAGCGCTGTTTAACGGATACCCGGGTAAGCAATTTTGCCTACTCACTTAATCTATATATAGAAATGAGACAGGAGGTAGCCTTAACTCACAAGGTTGCTAAACTTTGGGGTATTTATGGCGGTAGATCGTATGAGCGATTTACGAGAATATGCGCCCGTTTCCCAAAAAGCGTTCTGAAATGCGTGGCTTCATCGAGGTCAACGAATCTTGCCTGGCGCAGCATATCGGGTATAAAACCGTCTTCGTGTGACATGCGTACTATCTGAAATAGTACAGGATTCAGGATACTGGTCCTTTGCGTGAGTGACGCGCCCATCACTATACTGTTTTTATCCAATCCATCCTGCATACCATTCAGGTAAGCAGGCACTTATAAAAACAGGAGGTTATCTTGTTAAAAATTTGGGATGCGGCCAATTTCCGCCGGACGCTTACCGCACTGTGCCTGATCGGCGCGCCGCTGCTCTTTGCAGCGGCAGAACTGCTTTCTCCACCTCAGGTGGATAATAACCCCAACGTGATGCTGGCAAACCTGGCTCAATATCACGACCGCCAGTATATTTCTACTTTGCTCGGGATCGGCGCGGCCATCCTGTTTATACCGCTAGTTTTCGGCCTGATCCATATGCTCAGCGAGCGCGGGGTAGTATTCGGTCACCTGGGTGGGGGATTGATTCTGCTGGGAAATATGACCAGTACAGTTTTAAGCGGCCTGAATCTCGCTCTATGGGCGATGAGCGCTCCGGGAGTCGACCGTACTGCAATGGCTGCTCCATTGGCCCAATTAGGCCAGAACCCAGCCCTGGCCTTGCTCATCACCGGTCATGATATCTTTGCGCTGGGGATCCTACTGCTGGGGATAGGTATTTGGCGGGCGCGGGTGGCTCCAGGTTGGGCCGGGATTTGCATCGCCCTGGCGGTGATTGTGGACGTCGCAGGCGGTGTCGCCTTTGGCGACACTATGATAACAAGCGTCCTTTCCGATGCATTGTTAATCGTCGGGTTTGGCAGCGTGGCCTGGGAGCTGCTAACCGTATCAGATGAAAAGTGGGAACAGATGGCTGAGGTGCAAACGGCCTGAGTAAAGGTTATATGCGAAATGCCTGCCCGACTTTGCCGGGCAGGCATTTCGCTTGGGGATAAAGTCAAATACAAACTATGCTTATCTTATATGTATAATATAGGTAACTTACAGCAGGGTTTCGAGGCGAAGGCGGAGCATGCGCAATAGACTTGTTGAGTATCAGCGAGGATGGGCAGAGTCTCCCAGGAAGCGACTGGCGGATGGCGCGTTTCTACTGGCGCGGGCATTCTGGCTGGCGGTGACCATTGCGGGGCTTGCAGCGTTCCTCGCAGCTCTTCCAGGCTTAATTAACCAGGTTGACCAACCCGAGCCGGCCATCCAGGCAGGGTTGGAACGCCTGGGGATTTCTACTGGCCTTTATGCTGCCGTTTACCTGGGCCTGGGGATACTCTTCGTCCTGGGCTTCGTCACCGTGGCGGGGATCATTTATGCGCGTAAAACGGACGATTGGATGGCCCTGTTCGTGGCGTTTTTTCTGGTCGCGTTTGGGATTTCGACTCCATTAATCTCACAGCCGTCCACCAGTCAACCAGCAATCGTAGGATTATTTGCCAACCTCTTAAATAACTTTGGCTGGATAGCGCTCAACGGGTTATTTTATCTTTTTCCCGACTGGCGCTTCACACCACGCTGGACCTGGATCCCGCTGGTTGTCTTGATCCTTTATGCTACTCTCTCCAGCCTGCCAGCCAGCAGCCCTCTCTCAGCGAGCCACATGCCTGGCTGGTTGATGGGAGGGTATTTCCTGGCCGGCTGGGGCGCAGCCATTTATGCCCAGATTTACCGCTACCGGCACGTCTCGAACACTACCCAACGCCAGCAGACCAAGTGGGTGATGTACGGTCTTGTCATCGCCATTCTTTTGAATGTTGCGATCAGCCTGCCATCCGTCATTCTGCCCAGCCTGGCCCCACCCGGGTCGCTGTATGGGATGATCACTAATGGTCCGATCATCGGACTGGTGGATTTATTGATTCCAGCATCGATGGGCATCGCAGTGCTGCGCTACCGCCTCTGGGATATAGACCCGATCATCAACCGCACGCTGATCTATGGGTTGCTGACTGCCCTCATTGTGGGCATCTATGTCCTGACAGTCAGTGCGCTTGGCTTGGTGTTTGAGGAGCAGGGTAATTTGCTGGTCTCCTTCCTAGCCACCGCTTTGATTGCGGTGCTGTTCCAACCACTGCGGGAGCAGCTGCAGCACGGGGTAAACCATCTCATGTACGGCGACCGAGACGAACCCTACACGGTCTTGACGCGGCTTGGACAGCGGATCGAAACGACCTTTGCCGCGGAGATGGTGCTGCCCACCATCGTGGAGACGGTGGCCCACTCACTGAAACTGCCGTTTGTCTCCGCCACGTTGAAAATGCCGGATGGTGGATTCCAAGCGGCTGCGACGTACCCTCCAGGCCAGGCGGCCTTGCCATCCACCCTCAACGATTCAAAAGATAACCTGCGACTGCCATTGGTATATCAGCAGGAAGTGGTTGGCGAGCTGCTGCTTGCGCCGCGCGCCCCGGGGGACGCGTTTAACCCGGCGGACCGACGGCTGCTGGATGACCTGGCCCAACAGATTGGCATTGCCGCACATGCGCTGCGACTCACCGCCGACCTGCGGCGATTAACAGACGATTTACAACATTCCCGCGAGCAAATGGTGTTGGCACGGGAAGAAGAGCGCCGCCGCTTGAGGCGGGACCTGCATGACGGTCTCGGTCCTACTCTGGCCGCGCTAGCATTATCTGCCAGCAGTATCGCCGACCTGGCTCCCAGTGACCCGGAGGCTGCCGCCGCCTTGGGCCGTGAAATGCAGCAAGAGATCCGCGCTTCGATTGCAGACATCCGCCGCCTGGTTTACGAACTGCGACCGCCAGCCCTGGATGAGCTTGGCCTGGTTGCCGCAATTCGCGACCGGGCTGCCCAGTTCTATCACCCAGGGATTGGCGGGGAAAAGCAGGCGGCAGAGGGAGGTCTGGTGGTTCAGATTGAAGCACCGGAGCAGCTATCCGCCCTACCTGCCGCAGTGGAAGTAGCCGCTTACCGCATCGTGATGGAAGCCCTCACCAACGTAGTAGGGCACGCCCGCGCGCATACCTGCAAGGTTCGTCTCGCAATTGATGGGGAGCGAAGTTTTCAGGTAGAGATCAGCGACGATGGGGTCGGGCTTCCCGCCGAGTACAGGGCTGGGGTGGGCTTGCACTCTATGCGCGAGCGAGCAGCGGAGCTGGGTGGTACTTGTGAAATCATCTCTTTCCCGGGTAAAGGAACCCGGGTGAGAGCGATCCTGCCCGTTGAGAAAGGGTTAAGATAAACGAATGGAAAAAAAGCGGGTGCTAATTGCGGACGATCATCCCTTGTTTCGGCATGGAATCCGCGGCCTGCTGGTTGCGACCCCCGATTTTGAGGTCATTGGGGAGGCAACCAGCGGCGATGAGGCCATCACCCTGGCGGATGAGCTGGTACCCGATGTGATCCTGATGGACATTCATATGCCAGGGGTCAACGGTATCGAGGCCACTCGGCGAATTCTGCACGATCATCCGCAAATTCGGGTGTTGATGGTCACCATGTTTGAGGACGACGCCTCAGTTTTCACGGCCATGCGTGCAGGCGCGCATGGGTATATCCTGAAGGATGCGCAGAAAGAAGACCTGCTGCGCGCGATCCGCGCGGTAGGAAGCGGAGAAGCGATCTTCAGTCCAGCTATTGCCAGCCGCATGATCGCCTTTTTTAATTCTGTTCGTCCAACTGCACCTGCTCAGGTTTTCCCCGAACTGACTGAACGCGAGCGTGAGATCCTAGATCTGATTGCTCAGGGCTTAAACAACAACCAGGTCGCCACCCGGCTGGTGCTCAGCTCCAGCACGGTACGCAACTACGTCTCCAGCATATTTAGCAAGCTACAGGTCGCCGATCGTGCCCAAGCAATCGTCAAGGCCCGGGATGCCGGACTGGGTTAACCTATTCCTGCGCTCAGCAGTGTGAGTAGGGTTTGAAGGTTCCCTCCCGCATTCCCCATTTGAGCGGCGGATTGTAATGTAAGGTCAACCAACTTTGATTCAAAACAGAAATAGCAGCAGTCACGATCAGGCTATACCAACGCAAGTGGAAGTGACCAATCGAGAAAATAATTGGATCAATCGAAATGGTGATCATATTTCCTATGTTTAAAACTTCCCCGTTTGAGACTTGTTCAAACGGGGAAGCGGGGTAAGGGGGTTAGTGGTGGTGACCGAGGTGGCTGTCTTCTGCCTTTCCTACATATTTCTGAGGTTCTTTATCGAAGGCTTTCTTACAGCCTTGCGAGCAGAAGTAGTAGGTCTTCCCCTCGTAGTCCGAATTCCCGGCGGCAGCCTTAGGATCAACATCCATGCCGCAGACTGGATCCTTAACCATTGTTTTATCTCCTTTTAGTCAATCTGTTTGACCTGAATGATCTGTTATTCACTTACAATGCCATTATACGGCGACGTATATGGATAGAACAGCGCCAAGTGACCGATTTTGAAATGAGCTTTAATGCCTACTTTTTTTCTTGGGGTTTCTCTGAGTGCATCTGCCTGGTATAGACCGTCGGGTACGCAGATCATTCCAATTGTCAATCATAGTCGTGACTGGCGGAATTTGATAATAGTATCGAAATGGTCGTGCCCTTACCAGGCCTGGAAACGATGGCTAATTCAGCATGGATGAGTTCGGATCGCTCTTGGAGTCCCAGCAGTCCAAAATGACCCTTCTCTGGAAACTCCGCGGGATTG
Source organism: Anaerolineaceae bacterium (assembly GCA_036787065.1). Classification (GTDB taxonomy): domain Bacteria; phylum Chloroflexota; class Anaerolineae; order Anaerolineales; family Anaerolineaceae; genus JAJYIW01. The sequence continues at coordinate 34,605 of DAIQPZ010000004.1, read as the reverse complement.
TTTGGGACTACGAACCCCTTGCCGTCGTCCCGAATCTGCACGGAAAAATCAGTATCGGTAAATTCCAGTTCCACCCAGGCGTGTTTGGCGCTGGCATGGTGAATCACGTTATTGAGCGACTCCTGTACCATGCGATAGAGCGACATCTCACTTTGTGGGTCTAGTCGGCGCTCCTTCCCCCTTGAGACAAAGGTAATCGGAATCGTGACGGTCTGCTCTATTTCCCGCACCAACATTTCCAGTGAAGCGACCATGCCCAAATCTTCCAGGTAAATCGGTCGTAAGCCGCGGATCATGCGGCGCAGGTTGGTCATCGACTGCTGGACCAGGGATTGCAGTTCACCCAATGCACCCTTTTGTGTTTCAGAAGAATTCATCAAGATTAATTGAATGCGTTGGTTGAGAGCGATTAGCGCCTGGATGGTATCATCGTGCAGCTCACGGGCCAGGCTGCGCCGTTCGTTTTCCACGCCGGCAGTGATCGCGCCGATGTAGCTGCGCAGGCTTTGTTGAGCAGCTTTCAGTTTGTCAGCCATCTCAACCAATTCGGTTTGCAGGTTGCGGATTTCCTCGATTCCGCCAACCGGTTGGCGGATTGCCTCGAAATCTCCCAGTGCCAGGCTGGCAGCTTGTTTCTCCAATTTCTGCAAAGGGGTAACAATACGGCGAGCGCCAAACCATATCGCGAGGAGTGCCAGAAGAAATACGGGAACGATCACCAATGGCGCGGATTGAGTGGTCATCAAATAGGGACTGGCGATATCTTCCCAGGCCTCTTCGATGACCAAACCCCACCCGGTGGGGGGGATGGGATTAAAGGCGACGACATGCTCGCCTTCGCTGCTCTGAAAGTAATTAATCCCGCTTTCTCCGTTCAGTGCTTCCTTGATTCCCGGATGCGATGGGGCACTTTCGTCCATTTTGAATGGTCCGGCGCGGTACAGCACATCGTAATTTCCATTCGCTTTAGCGCGGCTGATGACCAATACGGTGGTCTGTCCGGAACTGACCAGGCTGCCAATCGCATCTTTGATCAGTCGCTCCGGAGAAAAAGCTCCAACCAACACTTCCTGCTGGTCTGTAAGGACACCGATGAAGATGTAGGAATGGGAACTAGCTGCCGGCGCGATCAGGGTTGAAAATGTCGGTTGGGACTTGTTTTCCTGGATGGTTTTGAAGGTATCAGGTATCTGGGTTGGGATGGCTTGCCAACCCATCTGGGTTGTGGAAGAACGGATCAAGATGCCATCGATGGAAAACAGCGCGATTCCACCATCGAATGTGGACGAAATTTCCTCCGGGCGAAGGATCAGGGAAGAAAAGTCGGTTTTACTGTCCAAGCTGCGAGATAATATCTGAATGGTGCTGGACACGTGGGAGATTTCCCGTTCCAAGGAACCGGAAGCGGCGCGCACCGTTCTCAAGTCGCGATCACCCACCAGGCCGCGCATGGCTTCATGGTGAAGTGTCTGGCTGCCAAAGGCGACGACCAGAAGCAGCGCGGTCAACGGCAGAATGGTGATTAAGAACAATTGGAGGGTAAATCCCCTCCAATTGGATTTTTTCACGGGTGGGTAGTTGAGTTCTGCCAAGACACACCTTTCAACCCTTCCGGACAGTGAGACCTATCTGAGAGGGATGAGTTCTCAAGAGATTTTGGCGATGTTCGCTGAAATTAACCCCAAGGAAACCGCCCGCATGACCGCTTCGGTACGGCTTTCGGCATTCAACTTTTGGAAGATATTCGCCAGATGATTTTGCACGGTGCGGTCACTGATCCCCAACTGGACCCCGATGGCCTTATTGGTAAATCCTTTCCCTGTCAGGGTGAGGATCTGCAGCTCGCGGTCTGTGAGAGGTTCAATCAACGCTGTTTCTGATTTCCCGGCCAGTCTAGCTATCAACTTTTGGGCGAGGGCTGCGTCAAGTACTGATTTACCGGTAAAGACATCGCGTACACCCTGAACGATCTCTTGCGGTTCCGCGGTTTTTAGCACGTATCCGTTCGCCCCGGCCTGAAGCACCGCCTGGACATACGGATCGTCGTCGTAGGCAGTCAGTACCAACACTCCAACGGACAAACGGTTTGAGCGGATCCAACGGGTGACTTCAATTCCACTCATAAAAGGCATCTGAATATCCAGAACGGCGACGTCAGGCTTAAATTGTTCGAGCAGCTCGCAAGCTTCACGACCATTGGAAGCTTCCGCGACCACCTGAATATCCGGGCTTTGCTCCAGGAACTGTCGAATCCCGGCGCGTACGACGACATGGTCGTCGGCCAGTAGAACACGGATAATGGATTGTATTTGAGAGGTCATAATCCATTAATTATACACGCAGAAAATGTAATTCCCCATTAAAGAGGGGTGCGGGGTGTTTTGGGTGAGTGAAGGCCACCCAAAACACCCCGCACCCCCTAATTAATGAGATGTTCCTAGAAAATCATTCATTTGACTTGCAAATTCGTAGAGCTCCAGGCAAAGGTGTAAAGATAACTGACCAGCGCGTCGATTTGTTGGGTGGTGAAGATCGGACCCCAGTAAGGCATGCCAGTGCCCATACCGCCCCGGATGATCTTCCCTTCGAGCAGGGCGGGACTTGCCCCCAGCAGCTGTTGGGGGCTGGTGAAATCAGGTGGGCTGTACAAACCTTCACCCGTCGATTGGCCGTTCATATCACCGGAAGTGTGGCTGCCCGGACTCCAGGTCGGCAAGCCGCGCACCATCACCCCATCCCCTTTGCCTGTCTCGCCATGGCAGGCGGCACAGTTGGCGGTAAAAAGTTTTTGCCCGATTGCAATCGTTTCGGGTTTGGTTTGCTGCTGCCAGACCCAGGCAACCGCATCCCACAAGGGGTCATCGCTCAAGCTGGATAAGGTGGGTTCAGCGCGCAGTCGCAGCCATAATTTTGCCGGGCTGGTAGATAGATAAGTGTTTTGGTCTACTGCATAAGCGGGGAGTAAATTGGAAAATTGCGCCCCGCGTTCGGCAGAGGCCTTATCCGATGGGATCGTTTCAGCGGCCTGGGGTGAGTCAATATCGATGCCTAATTTCAAGTACAACGGTTGTGAATCCAGAGCTAAAGGTATCCCATCCCCTGACACTTCGATGGTTCCGCGCATACGCCAGTGATTAGGTCCGCACCAGATGGTGCAGTAGAACGTGTATTTTCCGGGTTTATCAAATCTCAGTGTGGTATCCGTGAATGTGCCGGGGATGATTTCTAATGCATGCTGATCGGATTTTCCGATCGCAAAACCATGCACCACATCGTCGCTGGTGATATGAAGCTGAATGGGCTTCCCCACCTTTGCCTGGATCGTGTCCATGCTCCATCCACCATTTTCTGGCATACGCGCATGCAGCTCGATCGTGTTGGGGTGGTTGAGGTTAGATAACCATTGTCCGCCAACGGGAATTGCGACAGCAAGGAGAACCAAAACGACAACGAGAAGACGAGCCAGGGTTTCTTTTTTCATAGAAATTAACCGATTAATAACCAGAGCATACCGAGTGAAAACATCCCCGAAAAGGCAATCAACGGCAAAGCTTGTTTTGCAGACCCGGTAATCTGTCGCGCCACCCGGCTGGCCCAAAAAAGTCCAACCGCCAATGTAACAACCTGTAACAGCAAGCTGAAATAGGTAGATTGTCCCACCCAGGCTTTACCAGACATACCGATCAGGTTCCAACCCCAGCCGAGCGGATCGGAGATTACCGGTAATACATACGAGAATTTGGCGAAGGCGAACGAGATCGTGAAAGCAATCCAGGCCATCAATCCCAATGGGACGAGTACCTGGCTGTAGTGCGCCAACAACTGGCGAAAAGTGGTTTTTACCGCGCCCTGCCGCATAGAATCCCACACCGCGGCTGCGTAAAGACCCGGCAGAACGCCCAAAGCAGCGAAGAGAAAGGTACCAGCAAAAATGAGCCATTGAAAGCTCCCAATGGCATACGCCGCCGATTTGAGCTGCCCCCATGGGCCGAGGAATACTGCTGAATCGACCAATGCGCTGGCCAGCATCACCAGCCCGAGAAAGGCTTCGTCCAGGCGGTGTTTCGTCTTCGGACCCAGGTCGCTGCCCCACGGGCGCAGGTTGACGGCGATGTTATTCTTGGGGCAGACGCGCAAACATTCCATGCACAGCCCGCAGTTAGCGCTGGATTTCAACGCCAGGGGGTACTGCCCCCAAGGACAGGCGTTATAACAGGTCTTTTCTGCGTGGCCGGCGCAGACATCGGCATCTTTGACGCGCACCTCCACCGGTCCGGCCTGCGCATACAACCCGGTTAACCCCCCAATGGGGCAGAGGTAATTGCAGAAGGAGCGCCGTTCGAAGACCAGGCTGAGGACGAGGGCCAGGACGATGGTGGCCAATAATACAACGGCAGTGACGCTGGCTGAAGTCAGCGTTACTGCGCCAAATAATCCCACCATTAGAAAACCGCCGGCTTGCAGCCACCTTCCACGCAGAGCTTTCGGCCAGCGTTTGTTGAGTCCGAGGCCTTTCCCGCGCGGCTGCAGGATACCGCCGTGCTGCAGCCATTCGCCGGGCATGGGGATTGGGCAGATGGAGCACCAGGAACGCCCACCAAAGGGGATGAAGAACAGTTTGAGAGCCGTCCACCAGGCGATCCAGACGAAAATGATAGCGAAATTGTGGCTTCCCACAACTGAGCCGAATAGACCGGCCAGGATGGTAAAGATAAACCCGGCCAGGGTGACGGCTCGCAGCAGGAACTGCGGCCAGCGGCTGCGAAGCAGGGTCCTAGCCAGGGGAAAACGGGTCAAGTCCAGTCGGGTCATTCGATTGATCTCAATTGAGGGGCGGATGACTTTAGTGGGGAGAAGAACGCCGCAATGACAGCTAATAGACCTAATGCAATGCCACGTACGAATAGAAGGTTCGAACCCACCTGGAGCTTGCCGATCATAAAGGGGTGGAGGTTACCGCAGGCCACCGAACAGCGAAAGCGGAAAACGCCGGCTTTACTAGCCACAAAGGTCCCGATCGCGGTTTGCCCGGGGTTGGCTTTCAATTCAAAATTGTAGCTATCTAACGAAAAGCCATGCACTACATCGGTCGAGAACAGTTCAACTGTCACCCGATCACCGGAGTTGATCTTCAATTCGCCCGGGGTGAATTGAAACATGCTGGCCTCGATGCGGATATGCCTGTCTGTGGGGGCTCCACTCGGCAGCGGTAGCGGTACAAAGAGGATCAGCAGCGCGCAGGTAACAGCCAGAACAATCCATCCACACCGTTTGAAAGGCGGGGTAACCGTGTGTTGGGACGATTGTGGATCCACCACCATTATTGGGCCGGGGCCATGTTCGATGGGCCATACTGCGAATAAGTCTGATCAATTGCCGTGCGTATTTCTTTAGGCGATTTACTATCTCTGGTCATTTTCATCACGTCCTGAGCAATATCCACGCAAATTGAACAGCCAAGGGCATGCTGGTCAACGACAACATCCCCCGAAGGTTTTACTTCCTTCACGTAGCAGGAATAATTAGAGGTGTGCCCGGCCGCACCGCAGCCGCAGTAACACGGCACATTCTTCAATGCATCCGGATTGGCGACGGCGAACCGATAAGCTTCTGAAACGGAGACCGGAGCCTTTTGAATTTCGGCAGGCATATCCGACATGGGAGCCATTTTGTTCTGATCGCCGTTTGCGGATGTCGAACCGCTGCAGCCAGTCAGTAGAGAAACGAACGGGAGCAGGGCAACCCATAAAAGCAGCCAGCGATAACGAATGATGGAATAGGGCGAGGATATTTTCATCATATGCACCTTATTTCACAAGTTGGGTAAAGATCTTATCCAAGTATAAAGAGGGAAGCCGGATCTATTCAGGGCGAAACAGCTTGGAAAAGGATAGGCATAATTGCCTATTATTGAAACTCGACCATGCCAACAGGAGCTTTAAAAAGTTAGCCAAAGGCAGAAATATTCGCCCGCCTTTGGTCATAATCTACTCTCAACCGAAACTGCTCAGACCCGTGTGAAAAGACCCGAATTTTGAGTGTTTGCGGGTGTTCCGCACCCGCAAACACTCAAAATTCGGCAACTTTCTTACCATGGCTGAAACTTTACGTATATTCTACATGAGTTTTTAAGAATATGCTTCTTTCGACATAAGGTGGACCAAAATATTTTCTTCTGTGAAAAAGAACCCAAATTTGGCATCTTTCACCCCAAGGCTGAATAGGACCATAAGAAATTAGTATTGGAGGTAGGATGAAAGTCATTACCCTTCTCACAGATTTTGGTTTAAAGGATGGGTATGCGGGTGTGCTCAAAGGTGTGATCTGGAGCATTGCGCCAGACGCTCAAATCGCCGACTTGACCCATTCCATTCTGCCCCAGGCAATATATGAAGGCGCATTAACCCTGGTCCGCTGTGTTCCCTTTTTTCCACCCGGGACGGTGCATATTGCCGTGGTCGATCCGGGGGTGGGCACAAGCCGGCGGCCTATTGCGGCCCAAATTGGCTCACAATTTTTTGTTGGCCCGGACAATGGCCTTTTTTCTCTGCTGGTAGAACCCGCTCGATCGGCCGGTGAACTAGTCCGGTTCTTTTGTTTAGACCAACCCCGTTACTGGTTATTTGAAATCAGCCCTGTTTTTCATGGCCGAGATATCTTTGCGCCAGTTGGGGCTCATCTGGCAAATGGTGTGGCCCTTGAACAGCTTGGCTCGAAGATTTCCGATCCGGTTGTGATTCACACACCACAACCGGTGAAGACTGAGCGTGGATGGGAAGGAGAAGTGATCCACGTTGATCACTTTGGAAATTTAGCCACCAATCTGACGGTTGGACACATCGCGCCTCTGGATAAGGTCGAAATCCAAATTGCGGATGTTACCATTTCAGGTTTGGTAAAGTCTTTTGGAGAGTGTGCGGTGGGTGAACCGGCAGCGATGATTGACTCGTCCGGTTGGTTATCCATCGCGATTGTCAATGGAAACGCTGCCAATACATGGAATGCCGGATCCGGTTCAAAAATAAAAGTGAATAAGATCAGTTAACCCTAAGTGGAAACCAACCCTTACCCTTTATACCTTGAAAATTTGAAGTTCCAATACCGCAGCCGGTCCGCGCCTGCTATCCAGGATATTTCTTTCGCGGTTAGCCCGGGTGAGGTTTTATTGATTGCGGGCGCGAGCGGTTGTGGTAAAACGACCCTGGTGCGCTGTATTAATGGACTTGTTCCACGCAGTTATAAAGGTACTCTGGAAGGTAAATTATTGCTGAATGGTGAACCTATCACTCTGTGGCCCTTATCCAAAATATCCAAAGCGGTCGGAACCGTTCTGCAGGATCCAGAACGGCAGATCCTCGGTACCAAGGTCATTAATGAAGTAGCCTTTGGACTGGAAAATCTGGGGATGCCTCGCCCTGAAATTCGAGATCGGGTCGATGAAGTTTTAGCTTATTTAGGAATTGCTCATTTTAAAAATCGAGATACCTTTAGCCTCTCGGGCGGGGAAAAGCAAAAAGTGGCCCTGGCCGGGGTGCTGGCTGTAAAACCTCAGGTGCTGCTCCTGGATGAGCCACTGGCCAGCCTGGACCCCGCCAGCGCGCAAGAAGCCTTAATCCTGATCCGCCAATTGGCCGATCAGGGTATGGCTGTGCTGATTATTGAACATAGGGTTGAAGACGTTTTAACCATCCATCCGGACCGTGTGTTATTTATGATGGATGGACGGATTCATTATCTGGGCCAGGTCAATGGTTTGGAAAAAGCAGTAAATTACCATGAGGTTAAGCTGCCTGCGCGGATGATCCTTTCTCTAGCAGCCGGCGAGCCGAAAATGGCATTTGTTCCACCCCGGGTGAGATCTCCGCAAGTAGATCAATCACAACCCTTGATCGAATTCGATCGGGTGAAATTTGGTTATGAGACCGACCAGGAAGTGATCAAAGATGTCTCGCTGAAGATTTACCCGGGTGATGTCATTGCGGTTCTTGGTCCAAATGGAGCTGGTAAGACCACCCTGGTCAAACACGCCATCGGTCTATTAAAACCCAAATCGGGCCGAGTGTTAATCGGGGGCCGGGATACCCGCGAAATGAGCGTAGCACAAATAGCAGGCACCCTGGGTTACGTATTTCAAAGCCCGAGCCACATGTTGTTTGCGCCAACGGTCGCGGATGAGCTGGCTTTCGGCCCAATCAATTTACACCACCATCCTGATGAGATCCAAAAGGAGGTAAAAGAAGCGATCGAAATCGTGAACCTGGCGGGGTTGGAGAATAACCCGCCCCTGGCGCTGTCTTTCGGGCAGCAGAAAAGGGTGAGCATCGCCGCAATTCTGGCGATGCGTTCCCAGATATTGGTCATGGACGAACCGACGGCAGGTCAGGATTATAAAAACTATATAGGTTTCATGGATTCGATTATAGAAATAAATAATTTTAAAGCCATCCTGTTTATTACCCACGATATTGACCTGGCCGTTGTTTACGCCAATCGGGTGCTTTTGGTGAATCAGGGAATGTTGGTCAAAGATGGGAAGCCCGAAGAAGTTTTAGATGATCTGGACATGATCCGAGCTTGCCGGCTCATTCCAACTTCCTTATTGAAGCTCAACCTGGAACTATTCCCAAAAACCAAGCGATTTATGCGGGCTGAAGCCCTGGCGCAGGGTCTCTCAACCGAAGAATTAAGTAGCTAAACTAGTCCTAACCATCGTCTTTCTTTTTTCAAAGTAGGAGGAGTCATGAACCGAAGGTTACTTTCTGTCATCGTCACCTTAGTCGTTGTGTTGGTAATTTTCCTTGCCATCGCTTCAATCGTTGAAGCCACGATTTCCAGTGATTTTAAGCTTGGGGCTACTTTCGTCCTGCGTTTTGTCTTTGTGGCAGTGGGTTTACTCATTGCATTCGGCGTTTATTACTTCTCTCGCGACAACAAAATGTGGGAAGTCGGTACGCGCCAGGTCGTCTATATGGCCATTGGCGCTGCGTTATATGCGATTTTTTCTTTCTTGTTTAACGGGACGGTTTTTGTCGTGCCATCCGTCAGCCAGGTGGCCCTTCGCCCGGCCATTGCCATTCCCATGTTCTTTGGGTACACATTTGGTCCGGTGGTCGGCTTTTTTACCGGGGCCGTAGGCAATATGTTTGGGGATGCGCTCACCGGCTTTGGCCTGTCACCCCAATGGAGCATCGGCAATGGTCTGATTGGCCTGGTTTCCGGCCTGGTTTTCTTGTTTCAAGATAAGAAAAAGAGTCTAAATACGGTGTTAATTGTCAGTGGTGTGCTGGCTGCGATTGCTCTTGCTCTCTTTGCGCTCAATCCAGCTACCCAGAACAAAGTTTATGTCAATGCGGCTGCCAATGTTTTTGGGGATCAACCTATTTCAATCATCGCAGGCATCTCTGTGATCGTTGGTTTTCTGCTCGTTCTGATCGTGCGCTTCGCTTTTGGTAAGCGAATTGATCTGGGCGCAGCCGTTACCTGGGCCATGTTGGGTAATTTCATCGGCCTTGGCTTTGCGGCCATTTCCGATATCTGGATCAATGGATATCCTCCCGCGGTCGCTATCGTCGGCGAATTTCTGCCATCGGCTGGCCCCAATTTGATTTTCGCCGCGATCCTGGTTCCCATTTTAGTAGCTGCCTATGCCGCTGTTCAGCAGCAATCTGGTCGCTAACACGTAGAGAGGATCAATGCTTGTCACCTGGCGCTATCGAAAACGAAAATCGCTCATCCAAAGTTTTGACCCGAGAGCATGGGTGCTTTTTTTCCTGTGCTTCCTGGTCTCGACCCTCTTCTTTTGGGACTTGAGATTCCTGTTGGTTTTTGTGGCTATCGCTTTTTTTACAATTTTTACTTCGGGAATCAAGTGGTATGAAATGGGTCGAGCCTGGCTGTTCATGGGTGGGTTCATCCTGATTTTCTCGTTGTTAACCTTTCTCACAGGACGAGGTGGAATGGAGTTTTACACCCATGAACACAGCCTCCAGCGCTTTAGCGCACCGTTTGTTCTTTTAGGATGGCGTCCGGTGTTAGATATTACCCTTGAACGGTCATTTTATGCGTTGAGTATGCTCGCCAGGGTATTCAGTATCGCCAGTATGACCATTCTTATCCCATACTCGCTAAACCCGGCCCTTTATGGGGTAACCTTCCATGGACTGGGGATGCCGGATAAATTCGCCTATGCCATGGATCTGACCATGCGCTTTATCCCGACCTTTGGCCGTGATTTCACCCTCACCATGGACGCCCAACGCGCGCGCGGGTATGAAATTGAAAAACTCAGCGGTGGGTTGATTTCTCAGGTTAGAAAACTGGCGCCTTTAGTCGTCCCGGTGACCATTCATGCGATTTCAAGCAGCGAGGACATCATTGATGCCATGGATTTACGCGCGTTTGGTGTCGGCCCACGCACCTGGTTAGATGAGCTGCATTATTCCAGGCGCGATTACGTCTTAATTGCTTTTGGCATTCTCCTCGTGGTCGTCTCTTTGGCCCTTTCAATCGCTGGGTTTGGGCGATTCTGGGTTCCGATTTAAAAGGTTGGATTGGCATGTTTTAAAGAAATTGGTTAGAATCAACGAAAGTCGGGTTCTAACCAATTTTTTTATGAATGCAGCTTTATCGACAGCCAGAGAGGAATCTATGACACAGCAGCCCCAACTATCCTTGAATACACAATCTGAACGCGAGGCCGGCGCTTTATTTTCCAAACATGATCAGGATATCCTGCGCAGTTTTGCAGTCCAGGTGGCTGAGCTGGCAGCCCGGCCGGTCGAGCAGGAAAAGCGTGCTCTATGGTACCGGCATAATGCCCTGGAAGAAACCCGCCCGGTTATTTTCTGTGACCCAGAAAATGGCTGGAATGAAATCATCCGTCCTGAAGACCTGGCTTGCCAGTACGAAATGGCTCGTGGGTGGGAGATGACCCTGCGCAAAGAGATATTTTGGGGAAACCAGATTAAAGATGACCGGGTGATCGAGCCATTTTTTAACATCGCCCATATTTTCACCGAAACGGATTGGGGCATGCACGAAATTAAGATTGGCGGTGAACAGGGTGGTTCATACATTTGGGACGCGCCTCTCACCGATTACCGGGATATGGCCAAATTGCATTTTCCGACCATCACCGTGGATGAAGCGGCCACACAACACCGGTTAAACCAGGCGCACGAGTTATTCGATGGCCTTCTGACTGTCCGCCTGAAGACCTCCTGGTGGTGGACCATGGGGATGACCTGGACCCTGGTCAACCTGCGGGGGTTATCTCAAATCATGTACGATATGGTCGATCATCCCGACGACTTGCACCGGATGATGGCTTTTCTCAGGGATGGTCACCTGGCCAGGTTAGATACCCTCGAACAAAATAACTTGCTTAGTTCAAATAATGATGGGACGTACGTCGGATCGGGCGGTTTCGGCTGGACACGAGATCTGCCTCAACCGGATTTTAACGGTATCGTGCGTTCACAGGATATGTGGGGGTTCGCGGAAAGCCAGGAAACGGTTGGTGTTTCACCCTGCATGTTCGGTGAGTTTATTTTCCCTTATCAACTGCCCATCCTTTCGCGGTTTGGATTGAATTGTTATGGCTGCTGCGAGCCGGTAGACAGCCGTTGGCAGTACCTGGAGAAAATCCCACGCCTGCGGCGCGTCTCGGTTTCGCCTTGGGCCAGCATACCGGGGATGGCTGAGAAATTAGGCTCGCGGTATATCTTCTCGATGAAACCCAATCCCGCTGACCTGGCGATGCCCTATTTTGAAGAAGAGCGCATACGCGCGGGGCTGCGCCAGGCCATGGATATAACCCGTAAATGCCATTTGGAGGTCATTATGAAAGATAACCATACGATTGGGCGGGATCCCCAACGGGTGATCCGCTGGGTCCAGATCGCGAGGGAAGAGGCTGAAAAATAATCTAATTTTGTGACTGCTCAGCCATGCAAAGAAAGATGCCGGATTTGAGGTGTTCGCGCTTACCAGGTAAGCGAAAACACCTCAAATCCGGGGCTTTTTCATAGAGGCCTGAGCAATTGCCAATTATTTTACCATCCAAGCAGATGCCTGAAGGTCAGGATAGTAAAATGGCTGCGCAGACAGTAAGCATTTCTGAGCCCTAACCGCACATCTTCATCCCCCAGCCCAATCTCATCTGGCAGCGTTGGACCGCCCACCGCTGAAATCAGTTTTCTAATCGTTTCTGGCGAAGGAACACTTTCAGCGACTGCGATGATCTCTGGCCAATGGCTTAATATTTTTTCTTTATACGCTTCAAAAAGGGTTGGGGTTAAACTGAGATAAGGCTGTTGAAATTCGATGATTTGGCCGGCCATATCGCCAAAGACACCGTTAATCCGGTTAATCTCGGCCTCCCGGTCGGGGATATGTGCTTGGGTGATCAGGGCCTTCATCTCACTGGTGGATTTCTGGCCCAGGTCCGCATAATAGCCTGCCATGATCGCTGTGGCCACACCCACTTTAGCGCCATGCAGAATGGCTGGCCGGTTCTCGAGTAAAAGTTTCATCTCCCAATAATGTGAGAGGTGATGCTCTGAACCCGAAGCCGGATGGGACAGCCCGACTTTGAGCATGCACAGGCCAGTTTCAATCAGCCCATCCATTAAAATTCGGATGCCCTTTTTGGTAGATTTTCCGATCTCATCCACGTGTTCGATACAGCTTTGCAACGCCCGTGCGGCACGCTGAGCCACCTCGTCATCATATGGCTCTTCCATCAATAGATGGGCTAATTTCCAATCGGCCAGGGCAGTCAGTTTACCCAACATATCCCCAAATCCGGCCGCGATCATCTGCCTGGGAGCACCGCATAAGGTATTGAGGTCAGCGAACACCGCCATGGGCCCATGCGCCTTGATGGTTTGCTTGACACGCTGGATCACCAACGGGGCGTTCATGGAGGTATATCCGTCTACAGAAGGTGCAGTGGGCAGGGATATGAAGGGGATGCGCGTCACATAACTGACATAACGAGTAATGTCGGTTATAGTGCCTGAGCCAACCGCCAAAAAAGGTCGTTCTTCTTCCCCCACCTGTAGCAGCACTTGAACGAGGGTGCTTTCATCCGCGACAAGATCGTCATCGTTCAGGCAGATGACTTTGACGTCGATGCCCTGGGCGGTCAGACTGCCTTTTACCTTATCCCCAAGAGCGAGGTAGGTGTGGGTATCACATACCATGTAGATGTTAGTTAGACCATTGCCCTGGCAAAATTCGCAGCATTTTGCGATGGCATCGGTTCCGATATAGATTGGAAAGTCAGGTTGAGTGGTGTTCATAATCAGATTATAATTTAGTTTTTGGGCAATTGCTCAGGCACACGTGAATATGATCCGAATTTGAGGGGTTTGCGGGTGCTTTGCACCCGCAAACCCCTCAAATTCGGGGACTTCCGATTAGGTTCCCGCACACTTTTTTGAATGGATGGTTTGAACATGGTCCGTTTGTTTACCCCCAATCTCCAACAGGCCGAATTAGCCTCCCATTATTATGAAATTGCCTCTGCTCTCCCATTGGTTTGTCCACACGGTCACGTCGATCCGCGACTATTCTCAGATGCCAATTATCGCTTTGGAAACCCGGCGGAGTTGTTGATCAGCCCTGATCATTATGTTTTTCGGTTGTTGTTTTCTCAGGGGGTTCCTCTAGAGAGGTTGGGTATCCCCAGGCAGGATGGCGCTCCGGTGGAAACGGATCCGCGAAAAATATGGCAGCTATTCGCGGATTACTATTATCTATTCCGGGGGACCCCGACCGGTTTTTGGTTAAACACAATCTTTAGCGATATCTTCGGCATCCGCGAGCGGTTATCCTCAAAAAATGCTCAAGCCGTTTATGATGGTATAGAACAGCGGCTCAATACACCTGCCTTCACTCCCAGGCGACTTTTCGAGCATTATAAGATTGAAGTCCTCTGTACCACGGATGCCGCCTCGGACCCGTTGGTGTATCACCAGGCCATCCGAGAATCGGGCTGGCAAGGGCGCATTCTGCCCACTTTTCGCCCGGATGCCGTGGTGAATCTGGACAATCCTGGTTGGAAGCCGCAAATCGAGCAACTCAGCCGCGCCAGTGGTATAAGCATTGGTAATTATGCCAGTTTTATCCAGGCGCTGGAAAACCGGCGTGACTATTTTAAACACATGGGTGCAACGGCGACAGACCACGGCGCCACGTCGGCGTATACCGGTCAGCTGCCCGGTTCAGAGCTTGAAGCCCTGTTCCAGCGGGCATTAAAAGACCACGCCAGCTCCGAAGATGCCAGGTTGTTTACTGGTCACATGATCATTGAATTTGCGCGGATGAGCGTTGAGGACGGGCTCGTTATGCAGATGCACGTCGGTTCCATGCGCAATCACAACCCGGCCTTGTTCCAAACTTTCGGAGTCGATAAAGGTGCGGATATTCCGGTCGCGACCGAGTTTACCCATAACCTGGCGCCTTTATTGGCAAAGTTTGGCAGTGACCCGCGTTTGACATTAATATTATTTACCTTGGATGAAAGCACATATTCCCGTGAGCTGGCGCCGCTGGCGGGTCATTACCCTGCCCTCCGGCTTGGCCCCCCCTGGTGGTTTAACGACAGCCCAAATGGGATGGCGCGCTATTTAAATTCTGTCATGGAAACGGCTGGGATATATAACACAGCTGGTTTTAATGATGATACCCGCGCCTTCTTATCCATCCCGGTGCGACATGAGGTCTGGCGGCGGGTTTGCGCGGACTGGCTGGCGGGGCTGGTGCTATCCGGAAGGGTTGATCGAGATGAGGCAGAAGCGATGGCATCCGATCTGGCTTATGGCCTGGCAATGAAAGCTTACCGTTTGTAAGACTTTCGTCCGATATTATGATTAAAAAGGAGTAACATCTCAATAATTAGGGGGAAGCGGGGTGTTTTGGGTGGGCGAAGCCCACCCAAAACACCCCGCACCCCTCTTTATTGAGATGTTACAAAAAGGATGGCTTTATGCATGGAAATGGGTATGCCGCGCGTTTTTTGAGTGAAAATGAAATCACTTCTATCTTGCAAGAAGGTCTTTCCTCTATTCCATTAGACGGTAAAAGTGTGTTATTAATCGTCCCTGATAAGACACGCACATTTCCTCTCCCCCTTTTTTTTAAAGCGGTAATGCGTGAGCTCCTTCCCAGGGTTAAGGCCATTAACGTCATCGTTGCCCTTGGGACGCATCCGCCCATGAGTCGAGATGAAATTAGGGCCATGGCGGGCCTGGATGACCAATCAGCCAACTTTGGATCGATCCATTTTTATAACCACCAATGGGACGATCCTTCGCAGTTGGTGCAATTGGGCGTCTTACCGGCTGTGGAGATAGAGCAGTTATCTGAAGGCCGCTTATCGCAAGATGTGCCTATAAAAATTAACCGGACGGTCATGGATCATGATGTCCTCCTCGTGTGTGGCCCGGTATTCCCGCATGAGGTGGTCGGGTTTTCAGGCGGGAACAAATATTTTTATCCAGGTATCGGCGGGAGCGAGATCATCAACTTCAGCCATTGGTTAGGGGCACTGGTGACTTCTTATGAAATCATTGGGAAAAAAGATACCCCGGTCAGGCGAGTGATCAACCGGGCAGCAAGCCTGATCCCGCGGGCGCGTTATGCGATTTGCGCTGTGGTCTCGACGGCTGGGGTGAATGGGGTGTATGTCGGAACTCCTGAAGAGGCTTACGCGGAGGCCGCCGATTTATCCGCCCAAACTCACATTATCTGGGTCGATCGACCTTACCAAAAAATCTTATCGGTCATGCCGGTTATGTATGATGATTTGTGGGTTGGAGCGAAAGGCATGTATAAAGTCGAACCCGTGGTCGCCGATGGGGGTGAAGTGATCATTTATGCCCCGCATATCCGTGAGATCAGCGTCACGCATGGGAAAACTATCCAAAAAGTGGGTTACCACGTGAGAGATTTCTTCTTGAAGCAGTGGGATGTCTATCGAGACTTTCCCCTTTCGATCCTGGCGCATTCGACGCATCTACGGGGGATTGGCGCTTATGAGGATGGCGTAGAAAACCCGCGCATCGAGGTCACCCTGGCAACCGGCATTCCTGAGGATATTTGCCGGCAAATCAACCTTGGGTATTGCGATCCATCGAAAATAGACCTGAGCCGATGGGCCAATCAGGCTGGCGATGACAGTCTATTAATCCCTCGAGCCGGTGAAGATTTATATCGCCTGAAAACCTGATGGATTAAGTTTTAATGGCAAAACTCATCGGTCTTGATTTAGGCACGACCAACGCGAAGGCGGTTCTTCTCGATGAGAAAGGGGTCATCCTGGGAACCGCGTCCAGCGGTTACCGGCTGCACTCACCTCATCCTGGTTGGGCTGAGCAGTCTCCCCATGAAGTTTGGACGGCTGCGTTGCAAGCATTGACCTTGCTGGCAAGAGAATTCCAGGTTAACGATGTCAAGGGTCTGTGTTTAAGTGGCGCAATGCACACCCTTTTTCCGATGGATATAGAAGGGCAGCCTCTGGCGTCATCCATGAGTTGGGCTGACCAACGTGCCGCGCAACAGGTGGAGACCCTGGCGCACCAGGTCGATCCGCTGGATATTTACCAGCGGACAGGCTGCCCGGTGAATGCATTTTATTATCCCGCCCGTCTGCGTTGGTGGTTACAAAATCTCTCCCTGCCACTCCAGCAGGTGCGTTTTTTAAGCATCAAGGATTGGGTTTTGATGCGTCTGGCCGGAAGATACGTCACCGATTTCAGTCTGGCTTCATCAACCGGTCTGTTAGACATTCGGGCAAGGGTCTGGGACGTTCAGGCACTTGAATTGGCGGGTGTATCCCCATCCCAACTGCCCGAACTGGTTTCCCCCCTTTGTATTGTGGGTGGGTTGATGGATGAGTGGGCGCGTCTGACTGGTTTATGGCCGGGCCTGCCGGTGATTGCCGGGGCCAGTGATGGTGGCCTGGCCAACCTGGGTTCAGGTGCGGTAGCGCCTGGCCAAATGGTGATCACTGTTGGCACCAGTGGCGCCGTCCGCCGGGTTGTGGCCCAACCCTGGTTAGACAGCGCGGCTCGCACCTGGTGTTATGTTCTGTTGGAAAACAAGTGGTTTGTCGGTGGCGCGATCAACAGCGCGGGATTGGCAGTGCAATGGGTGCGTGAAAAATTTTATCCTGACTTTCCACCCGATCAGGGTTACCGCCGTCTCATGCAAGATGCGGGAGGGGTCAAGCCAGGATCAGAGGGTCTGGTCTTCTTGCCGTATTTTGCCGGTGAACGCAGCCCGCATTGGAACCCGGCTTTACGTGCCAGCCTTTTGGGGTTAAGCCTCGAACACAACCGCAGCCATGTCGCGCGGGCTGTGCTCGAGGGGGTTGCCTATTGTCTGTTGGACGTGTGGCAAGTATTGACCCAGGCGGACACAACCATTCCCGGGCTGCGTCTGACCGGCGGGATTACCCAATCGCCAACCTGGATGCAAATCGTGGCGGACGTGATCGGCGTGCCTGTACTTCCGGTGGAAATGGCGGATGCATCAGCGGTTGGGGCTGGTATAATCGGGGCTTATGCGCTTGGCCTCATCGGCAGCCTGGAATCCTACGGTTCTACGCTGGATAACCAGGTTTGTATGGCGCCAGATCTCGGTGCTCACCGGGTTTACCAGGCGTATCATCAGCATTATCACGAACTGTTCCTGCGAGTAGCGGCTCCACGCGCAAGTCATTCGGGATTCAGCTAAAGGAAAACAACTCTAGAATACAATGACGAACACAAAGCGTCTCCCGTTACTGCCAATCCCTGGTCCATTGATGGGGTCAGAAATTGGTTCTTTTGCTCACCATACGGTGACGGTCAGGCTGCCGGATATTGCGCGCCGTGCCATCCAGGAAAACTCATTTTCTCCAGGGATTGTAAGAAGAATAGAGCGGTTGATTCAAGAAATCCCAGACAGCCCCATCCGATATTTAGAGGATAACCAGGCGCCGGACGCCGTTGGTTGGAGCCGGGCATCTGAACCTTACCTGGGTAAAAGTTGGTTAGATAGTCCCTGGTTCTTTGCCGAAACTTATTTTTACCGCCGGATGCTTGAGGCGACTGGTTTCTTTAGCCAGGGGGAAGGGTACGGGTTGGATCCTTATCATTACCAAAAAATTAAAGGTTTAGAAAGCCCGATCGACGATATCTTGCGTCTGGCTGGGCAGGTGAATCAATTGTTCAATGGGGTTTATGACCCCCAGGATGTGCTTGAGCGGCTGCTGCTGGTAAATTTATGGGCTAACCAGGTGGATTTAAGCTTGTGGCCGGTCGGTCAGGCCGATCGGCCCGATCATGCCGATCCGGGTAACACCTTGAGTTACGTTCTTATTGACCAGCGCAATCCAGCCGCCAGTTATATCGCCAGACTGCCTGGGAGCGGCCAGCTCGAAGCTATTCATATCGATTTCTTAATCGACAATGCAGGTTATGAATTGGTTTGCGATTTGTGTCTGGCGGATGCGCTGCTTGGTCTCAGGTTTGCTGGTGAGGTGCAATTCAATTTGAAGATCCATCCCACATTTGTATCCGATGCGATGATCGGTGACGTGCTACAAACGGTAGAATTTTTATTGAAAAGACCCGAAGCGCCGATTTCTAGATTAGGTGAACGCTTGTCCGACTATCTGGCGAGTGGACGATTAATTTTAAAAGACCACCCCTTCTGGACATCTCCTTATGCGATGTGGGATATGCCTGAAGATATCCTTCGGCTCCTGAGCCAATCATCTTTAGTGATCAGCAAGGGAGATGCCAATTACCGGCGGTTGTTGGGCGACCGGCATTGGCACAATACCGATGCGTTCGATCGCATTACCCACTATTTACCGGCGCCACTGGTGGCGCTGCGCACATTGAAATCCGATCCATTGGTTGGCCTTAGCGTTGGGCAGGCACAGGCAACCAACCTGCGAGATGCAAAATGGAGGACGGATGGACGTTGGGGAATCATCCAGCTCAAGGTAAAATGAAGTTGTCTTATACGTGGAGGGATGCCCCGCATTGTTTAGCGGTGAACTATGAACCTTTAACCGGTTTTCTTTATCAGGTATAGCCTATGGGAGGTATTCAGATGAGCCATATTGAAATCGATCGCAGTGATATCCCGATTCGCCTTTTTAAATCGGATTTTATGGAATTTTTCACCCACATTCACCCGGCGGTCATAGTGGTTATATGGGGGCCGGTTGTCATTTATTTCTTGTGGTCAGGTTTCTTAGTCCGGCCTGGTGGTCTATCGGCCTGGTACATTCCGATGTGTTATCTGGCTGGTTTGTTCTTCTGGACTTTCGCGGAGTATACCCTGCACCGCTTTGTCTTCCACTTCAAGCCGCGTAATCCTACACAAGAGCGGATTATCTTCTTGTTTCATGGAGTTCATCATGCTCAACCCCAGTGTAAGACCCGCCTCGTCATGCCACCCGTGGTCACAATCCCAATGGTTTTAATCTTTTATGGTTTGTTCAGCCTGATCTTTGGGACATTGTTTAATGCCCAATTTTTGGTCAACCCTCTAGCGGCGGGAACCCTGACCGGGTACATTGTTTATGATCTGACTCATTATGCCACCCATCATTTTACCATGCGTAAAGGTTACCTTAAGTTCCTGAGAAAGTACCATATGCAGCATCACTACAAGACGCCGGATGCACGGTTTGGCGTTTCATCTCCGTTATGGGATATGGTGTTCGGCACGAAACCTGAATGATGTATGGCTGCTTCGATCACTGAATTTTCTTTACCACAACGTTTTAAAACCAACCGAAAAGGTCCAATCCGTTGGATCTATTCACACGCACTTCACCATTGGCCTATAGCAGCGATCGCATTAGTGGGCGCTTTTTCCAATGCGGCCCTGGCGGTAGTCTCACCAATTTTTATAGGACTGGCGTTCAATGCCATTCTCGCCAGTCCACCCCAGGTGAGTATGTTGGCGCCTTATGCCTTAATCCTGGCTGGCTCACAGGTTTTGCGTGGTTTTCTTCAGTTTTTCCGTAATTTCGGTTTTGAATTGATCGCCCAAAGGATAGAGCGGGACGTGAGGGACGAGCTTTACACCAATCTCCTTGGGAAAAGCATGACTTTCCACAGCCTGCAAATGGTAGGTGATACCATGGCCCGGGCGACAAATGACGTCCGTGAGGTTAATTTCTTATTCAGTCCAGGCCTCAATATGGTGGTGGGATCGTTAAATTTTCTCGTTGTGCCCTTGTTTGTGGCTCCCACCTATCACCCCAGCTTGATCCTGGCCCCTCTCCTTTTTGTGATTTTTTATTTTTTCGCCCTGCGCGCGTATCTGCATACTTTGTCGCCTGTGACGGATGAAGTCCGCCAGTCCTTCGGCCAGCTTAATACCCGGCTGGCAGAAGCTTTGGATGGGATTGAAACCGTTAAAGGTTCTGCCCGCGAAAAATCGGAGATCGGACGATTTTTTGCCAACGCGCAGCGTTACCGCAATGCCATGGTGCACCAGGGAAATATAGAAGCGCGTTTCTTGCCCATGCTCTTGTTGAGCGTAACTTATGCCTTTGGCCTGTTCCACGCTTTGTTGTTATACCAGCTAGGGGTATTGAATGTGGGCCAGGTGATCGCGTATTTTGGTATTCTTTTAATGTTGGATTTTCCGACATTCACTTCTTTATTTGCTTATTCGCGTATTTCTTTGGGGTTGGCCGGTGCCAGGCGCATTCTCGAACTATTAAACCGGGAGAACAATCTGGATCAAAACCTGGCCGGTTATAAAGGCCCGATGAAGGGAGAAATTGAGTTCCGCAATGTGAGTTTTTCATATCCAGATGGAGAGATCGTGTTGGATGGGATCTCGTTCAAGGTTAAACCGGGCGATACGGTGGCAATTGTTGGCCAAACGGGCGCGGGTAAAACCACCCTGGTGAAGCTGATCAACAGGACCTATGACGTGACCGGTGGTGTCGTGTTTGTGGATGGCGTCGATGTGCGCGACTGGAACCTGGAAGCGCTGCGAAAAGGTATCTCCATCATCGAACAGGATATTTTCTTGTTTTCTCGCTCAGTGGGCGATAACATCGCTTTTGGCCAGCCAGACGCCAAGGAAGAAGCGATTAAAGACGCGGCAAATGCCGCCCAGGCGGATGAGTTCATTTCGTCATTAGCCGAAGGTTATGAAACCGTTATTGGCGATAGGGGCGTGACCCTTTCCGGCGGGCAAAGACAGCGCCTGGCTCTGGCGCGCGCGTTCTTAACGGACCCGCGCGTCTTGATTTTAGATGATTCAACCAGCGCTATCGACAGCGCTACGGAAGATAAAATTCAACGCGCCATTTATGCCGCCGCGGCCGGGCGTACAACGTTTATCATTACACATCGTTTATCTCAGATTCGTTGGGCAGATCTAATCCTGGTCCTTCGCAAGGGAAAACTAGCCGCGATGGGAAATCATGACTCCTTGATGCAAAAATCAGAAGCCTACCGGCGAATTTTTAGCGGGTAATATATGGGATTTTTAGCTGGACTTACCGCAGAAAAATATGATCGGCAGTACCCGGATAGTGTCCTGATCCGGCGTATCCTGGATTATTTCAGACCCCAAAAGAAGCGCTTGATCACGATTGCGATCCTGGTGCTCCTCGTTTCGTCCCTGGGAGCCTTAATGCCGGTGGTGGTTTCACGTGGAGTAGACCAGATGCGCGGACATGCCCAGATTCCAGGCATCGCGCTGATCGCCAGTATCGTCCTGCTCATTGGCGTAACGAACTGGAGTGCGAACTGGCTGCGCCGGCGAACAACGGTGTGCGCGATTGCGGACGTGGTAGTAAAAATGGCTTCGGATGCCTTTGAGGCTGCGGCTGAGCATGATTTATCATTTTACGATGATTATTCATCAGGGCGTGTGGTTTCCAGGATCACCTCGGATACCCAGGAGTTTGGCAACCTGGTCAGCCTGGTGACAGACGTCGTCCAGCAATTGGTTGAATCGGTGGCCATATCTGTGATCCTGATCTCGATCGATTGGCATCTGGCTTTAGCTATATTTGCCATTGTGCCGGTCATTTTCCTCATGGCGCTCAGTTACCGCAAGATGGCGAGGAATATAACCCGGAAAGGCATGCAGGCCATGGCGAATGTCAACTCGACGATCAAGGAGACGGTCAGTGGCATTGCTATTGCCAAGAATTTCCGCCAGGAAACCGGTATTTATAACGATTTCAACCAGGCAAACACACTTTCTTACCGGGTCAACGTGCGTCGGGGGATCATTTTATCCCTGGTTTTTCCGACATTGAATGCGATTGGTGGTATGGCATCTGGGACGATGGTCTACCTGGGTGGTTTAAGTGCCGTACATGGCGCTGTGACAGCGGGGGCATGGTACTTATTTATATTGAGCATCGACCGTTTTATGTTCCCGGTGATGAACCTGTCTTCATTCTGGACCCAGGTCCAATCCGGTTTGTCGGCTTCAGAGCGGGTTTTTGCCTTGATCGATGCGGAGAAAGTAGTGATCCAAACCGATAACCAGCCAGCGCCCCGCCTGGCCGGCCTGGTTGAATTTAAACACCTTTATTTTCATTACAAAGTAACCGAGTCCATTTTAAAGGATTTCAATCTCACCATTAATGCGGGTGAAACGATCGCGTTGGTCGGGCATACTGGCGCTGGAAAATCGTCGATAGCCAGGCTGATCGCCCGGTTTTATGAATTCCAGGGGGGACAGATTGCGATCGATGGACAGGATATCCGATCATTTGATCTGACTTCTTACCGCCAACAATTGGGGATCGTTTCGCAGACACCGTTCCTGTTTTCTGAGACAGTCGCGGACAATATCCGTTACGGTTGTCCGGAAGTGACCGATCGGGAGATTGAAGAAATCGGAAGGCAAATTGGTGAAGGGGAATGGCTTGAGACGCTGCCTAACGGGTTGGCTACTGAGGTGGGTGAACGGGGTGCTCGCCTCTCGATGGGCCAGCGCCAGTTGGTTTCATTGATGCGTGTGCTCGTTCAACGGCCGGCCATTTTTATCCTGGATGAGGCGACTGCCAGTATTGATCCGTTTACGGAATGGCAGATCCAGCAGGCTTTGAACTTGATCCTTTCGCGTACGACCAGCATCTTAATCGCCCACCGGTTATCCACGGTCAAATCCGCTGACCGGATTATCGTTATGGAAAAGGGGAAGATCATCGAAGAGGGGAACCACGAGAACCTGTTGGCTGCCGGAGGGCATTATGCCGGATTGTATAATACCTACTTCCGCCACCAATCTCCTGATTTCAGACCATCAGGCTTAGATGGCTTTTTATCTAAACCCAAGTTGAATATTTCCTGATAGTAAGAGAGCAAGGGCGGATGCCATTCGCCCCGCGTACGTCTGGGCGACCCTTCCTGGTTAATATATGCTCTGATAAGCAAGGGCGGGTCGCCCCTAAGGCTACGTCGATGGATTCAATCGTTTTAAGACCCGCTCAATCGTACCCGTACATCGACCGCAAAGACGCCCTGGCTGGCTACCAAAAGCGGATTTATCTCTATTTCGGCAATCTGGGGGAAATCATAGGCCAATTGGGCCAGACGGATGAGGGCGTCAAGTACCGCTTCACGATCGGCCGGTAGGATATTACGGAAACCTTTTAATTTACGCCCGGCCCATGTATTTTCAAGCAGCGAATCTGCTTCCTGGTAGGTGAGCGGCGCCAGGGCAAAAGCCAGGTCTTTCAGGCCTTCCACTTCAATGCCACCCGATCCAAACATGACCAGCGGGCCAAACTGGGCATCCCTGACCACCCCCAGGATCACTTCCTGTCCAACCGGCAGCATGCGTTGGACGATAACCCCATCGATGCGGGCGCCTGGGCAGGCATTTTTCGCATTAGAGACCACCTGATCGAAACCGGCGCTCACCGATTGGGAATCCTTGAGGTTGAGCATGACCCCACCCACATCGGATTTGTGTGAGATATCGGGTGACGCGACTTTGATCACAACCGGGTAACCTGTTTGTTCAGCCATGTGAACGGCTTCCTGAGCATCCGGCGCTAAACTGGCATGTACACAGGGGATACCATAAGACTCCAACAACCGCGATGTGTTTTGGGATGCCAGCATACCCGGGGGCACGTCTTTTAAGATGGCATTGGCTTTACGTTTGTTGGTTGCTTTAGCTCGGGTGGGTGTATGCTCAAGGAACGCCAGAATGGCTCTGCGGCGCGAAAGGACCGCCAGGGCAGACATGGCTGGCTCAGGGAAGCGAAATTCAGGGATGTGTACTGCCCGGAGGTGCTCGACGGCTTCCTGGATCAATTTATCTCCCATTAAAGCCACCACCACGGGTTTATTAGCACCCTGGATCACCGGTATTATCGCTTTGGCCACCGCGCCGGCTGAGAACATGGGGGGTGGTGGGGCGATTACCAGGACGCTGTCCACACCAGGATCGTCTAATAAAAGCGTCAGGCTCTGGGCATAATGTTCTGGCGAGGCAGACGCCAGCATATCCAGGGGGTTGTGGAAGCTTGCGGCTGGGGGAAGGAACTGTTTTAAACCAGCCAGGGTGTGGGGTGAGAACTCCGCCAGCTCCAGTTCTTCGTTTTCTGCCGCATCCGCCGCGGTCACACCAGGACCCCCCGCATTGGTCAAAATGGCGACCCGATCCCCTTTGGGAAGGGGGCACCAGGCCAGGGTTCGCGCCCATTGGAACATCTCTTCAGTTGTCGCGGCACGCAGCACGCCGACCTTTTTCAGGGCGGCGTCAAATGCGGTTTCGCTGCCGGTGAGGGCGCCAGTATGCGAAGCCGCCGCTCTCTGTCCGCTTTCTGACCGGCCGACCTTCAAAGCGATGACAGGCTTCATTCGTGAGACTTGCCGGGCCTGTTCCATGAAACGACGACCGTTGCTGACACTTTCCATGTAGAGCATGATCACGGTTGTTTTGGGGTTATCGGCGATCGCTCCCAGGACATCGGTTTCATTGACATCGGCCTGGTTTCCAAGGCTGACCAGGGACGACAGGCCGAAACCCTGCCCGCGGACCCAATCGATCACTGCCGCGCAGATAGCGCCGGAGTGAGAGATAAAGGCAATATCACCTTTCATGGGACCTGGAGGTGGCAGGAAGGTAGTATCCAGCGGTAGGTGTGTATCGATCAAGCCAATGCAGTTGGGGCCAATAAATCGCATGCCATATTGCTGCGCGATTTCAACACATCTGGCTTCGAGAGCGGCTCCTTCGGAACCTGTTTCCCGGAAACCACCGCTGGCGATGATGGCCGCCTTGATCCCGCGTTTGGCGCACGTTTCCAATAAATCTGGGATGGTTGGGGCAGCGGTTAACAAAACCACCAGGTCCACCGGGTCGGGAACTTCCAGGATAGTCTTATATAGGGGCAGGCCAAAAAGCTCACCCCCGCGTGGGTTGACCAGGTGGACTTTGCCTGGATAACCACTTTGAAGCAGGTTTCTAGCAAGGCCATAACCAAGCTTGACCGGTTCGCGTGAAGCGCCGATCACGGCGATCCCTTTAGGGTTGAAAAATGGAGCAAGCGGTTGTTTCGGCATGGTTGATTTCCCCCGGGCGGTTATTGAAGGCGGTTCATTTCATCTGGAAGGTGATCGGTGCGATACCTGGAGCCGACGATAATCGCGGCGCGGATATCATCCTGTGCATTGGCCCAGGTAATAAACGCTTTTTGCAAATGGAGAAAAACCTTTTGGATGCGTTCCAAATTCTTGTTTGTTTCGGTCATAGCCTCTTATCCCAGATAGAAATGGTCTGCTGCCCGTATTATAGTTGTTATTGTTGATTTATTGAACGGCGCGAGATAACTCCCTCTCTGAATCCTTGCGAAATCAGTCAAGCTGTGGTTACATAGAGATATAAATCGTAACTGTTCAGTCATGCGATGAAAGATACCGAATTTGAGGTGATTGCGAGTGCTTGACACACGCAATCACCTCAAATTTGGGCCTTTTTCACTGGGGCCTGAGTAGAAGTTACCAAAAATACAAAATTATAATGAGGTTTAAGAATTGAATCAAATACCTTCTGCAACTACCCTTGAAAAAATTATCGCACTCTCAAAACGGCGAGGTTTTATCTTCCCAACGTCAGATATCTACGGCGGATTGGCAAGTTCATATGATTATGGCCCATTAGGGGCTGAACTCCTCAGGCGAATTCGTAACCTGTGGTGGGAAGAAATGATCACTCACCGGCCAGACATGGTCGGGTTAGACTCTCAAATTTTATTACACCCACAGACCTGGGTCGCCTCCGGACACGTCAATGCCTTTAATGACCCTCTGGCGGAAGATAAAGTGACCCATAAACGTTTTCGGGCTGACCATTTAATCTCAGAATGGTTAACCAGCCACCCACAAAACGAAGAAATCGTGGTCGAATCCTTGAATATCGTCCAGATGGGTGAACTCATCCAGCGCTTGAAGATCACCAGTCCGGAAGGCAACGAAATGCTGCCCCCCAAAGCCTTTAACATCATGTTTCAGAGCGCAATAGGTGTGGTGGAAGGCGAAAAGATGCCGGTCTACCTGCGTGGCGAAACGGCCCAAGGGATATTTACGAATTTTTCCAATATCTTGAACTCCAGCCGGCTGCAGCTCCCGTTTGGGGTTGGCCAGGTCGGGAAAAGTTTTCGTAATGAGATCACATCCGGCCAGTTTATTTTCCGCACACTCGAATTCGAACAGGCTGAGATTGAATATTTCTTCGATCCGGAAAGTTCGGATTGGCAGGCACTTTTTAAAGAGTGGCAAGATGCTATGTGGAGTTTCATTTCGAAAACCCTGGGGATTCGGGTAGACAATTTGCGCTGGCGGCGTCATTCTGATCAGGAACGAAGCTTCTATTCCAAGGAGACCTTCGATCTGGAATATGCGTTTCCCTTCGGCTTCAAGGAGCTGTGGGGTATCGCTTACCGCACCGATTACGATCTGAAGCAGCACATCGATTTTTCGGGGCGCGACCTGCGTTATACCGACCCGCACACCGGGAAAACATTAATCCCCCATGTGATTGAGCCGGCGGTAGGGGTGAACCGCATTTTGTTAATGGCGTTATGTGATGCTTATTGGGAAGATACCCAGAATTCCCGGGTTGTGCTGCGCCTGAAACCAGCCCTGGCGCCTTACCAGGCGGCGGTCTTCCCTTTGTTGAAAAATAAACCTGAGCTGGTCGAAAAGGCGCGTTCGGTATTTAAACTGGTTTCCAAGCGCTTGGCGGTCACCTGGGACGAGCGTGGAAACATCGGTAAACGCTATTATGCCCAGGATGAAATTGGGACGCCTTTCTGCGTGACGATTGACTTCCAAACTTTAGAAGATGAGACGGTGACCGTGCGCGAACGTGACGCAATGACCCAGATACGGGTTCCCATCAATGAGCTGGTTAAAATTCTTCAAGATAAGATCGATAGTTAATGAGTAACTGCTCGGCCAAGCAAAGAAAGGGGTCGAATTTGAGGTGTTCGCGCTTACCAGGTAGGCGAAAACACCTCAAATTCGGGGCTCTTTCACTGGGGCCTGGGCAGTTACGTTAATAATTGTTTTGAAAAAGGTAAATATGAATAAACGCCTATTGGTAAAGTTATTGATGTTAATCGTCATGCCGGCAACTATTTTGTCAATCGTCTCTTGCCAGGGTCAGGCCACTCCAACGCCGATTGTTGGAACACAATCCCCCACTGTGGCGTTTGGTATGCCGGTATCGTTGCAAGACGGCAGGTATACCGATATTTCCGTGGCCGATTTAAAAACCATGTTGGCTCATAAAGATTTTGTATTGATTAACGTGCATACCCCCTATGAAGGAAAGCTGGCAGATACCGATCTTTTGATCGTATACGATCAGATTGACAAAAACCTTTCAAAACTGCCGTCCGATAAAAACGCCAGGATCGTGCTTTACTGCCGGTCTGGCCGGATGAGCGCCATCGCAGCCGCCAGCCTGGTGAAGGATGGTTACAGCAATGTGTGGAACCTGGTGGGAGGCATGGATGCCTGGCAGGCCGCCGGGTTGTCCATCATTAAATAAGATCTAAGAGGATCCTTATTTGGTTATGGTCCCGTTTTCGGTGAGTTTGTCAAGTTAACCTGGCGTCTCATTCCAGTATATATTCAGGTAATTGTTGTAGGTTCACCCAATAATTAAGGGTCATTGGGAATTGCCGTGGTGAATCCCCAAAATGCGGCCCTTTCCACGGGAATTCCTGGAGAACCCTAATTAATTCAAAAGGAGCAGAAATATGACGTGGAAAGTTCCCTATAGTGGCATTTCAAACCGGCTGGATTTAGAAGAGGCTGAAGCGTTGGTGAAAGTGCTCCAACAAGATACATTGATGAAAGGACCTACGGCAAGCCAATTCGAGCGGGAGTTTGCTGCCAGGATGGGCGTGAAACACGCCTTAGCCACCACTTCCTGTACGACCGCACTTTTCTTGTCTGCTCAGATTTTAGGCCTGCAGCCGGATGATGAGGTGATTACCACACCGCAAACTTTTTGGGTGACTACCTGGCCGATGCTGGCACGCAAATGTAAAATCGTTTTCGCGGATATCGACCCCAACAGTCTGAACATCGATCCGGCTACGATCGAGCCCCTGGTCACCTCAAAAACCAGGGCCATCTACGTGGTACACCATGGCGGTCAGGCTGTCGATATGGATCCAGTGATGGCGATTGCACGTAAATATAACCTGCGCGTCGTCGAAGATTGCGCGCATGCGCCGGGAGCCACTTACAAAGACCATTGTGTTGGGTCAATTGGGGATGTGGGTTGTTTCAGTTTCCACTCATTAAAAAACATGACCACGGGCGAAGGGGGCATGCTGGTCACTAATGACGATAAGCTTTTTGAATATGCCCAACCCCTGGGAACCATTCATGTGTATGGAGAGATGGAAGAGCGCACGGTTAAAACGATCGGCCCATATTCAGAACCGCGTTATTATAAAGACTGGCATGCCAAGCAGTCATTTAACATGGATTACATCAACCGCACGTTTGAGGTTGGTAATAACTTCCGCATGAGTGACGTCCTGGCAGCGATTGGCCTGGTCCAGCTTAAAAAACTGGATAAATTAAACAACCGGCGGCGGGATATTGGACAGCGGTTGAATGAAGGTCTGCGCGACATTCCTGGGGTCAGCCTGCAGGTAGAAAAGCCTTACGCGCGCCACATTTACCATCTTTACACATTTTTCTACCATCCTGAAGTGACGGGTGTTTCTAAGGATGAATTAATCCGTTATCTGCAGGAAGTTGAAGGCATAGAAATAGCCATCCGCTATTTTCCGGTGCATTTGCTCTCCGAGTTCCGTGCCCTGGGATACAACTATGGGTTGGCGCCTGTCGCGGAAAAAACCTACTTTGAGCACCAGATCCAGTTGCCCATCTACGATCACCTTACCGATTGGCAAATCGAGCACATGATCGGGGGTGTGCGCCGGGCAATTCAATCCCTGGATAAATAATCATTTCAAACGAGCTCTGCCGCATTCGTCCTGATCTTGTCTATGGCAGCCGCTATATCTTCCATGGCGCCCGCGTCACCCAACAAGCAGTTCTGAGGCAGCCAGACGATCTGGTTGGCGCAGGCTTGCTCAGCGACCGGACAGGTTTCTGTAAATCTTTTGTAATCGATGGCAGTCTCGTGAACACCAGGTATGAAAGGGTACCCGCCTTTCCAGAAGCGTCCGTCCTCAAAGACCCGGTTATGATAAAGCGGATATTCATAACCAACGCTGGCAGGTATTCCTTCTGCCTGTAAGGCTTCCACGAATCTGGTCTTGCTTAATCCATTAAATTGGCCGGATAAGTACCGGAAGAGATATAAATGATAAGCGTGGGTCGATCCACCTGCTGGAGCTGCCATTGGTTTCACTCCTGGAATAGTTTCGAGAAATGAATCCAGCCGCCGCCCATTTCCCAGCCGGGTTTTAAACCAACCGGGTAAGCGTTTCAATTGGGCGTTTAAGATCGCCGCTTGAATTTCGGTCATGCGCAGGTTTGAGGCCAGGTTGACATGCCCATACCAGCCACTGCCAGGCAGCCGCCCCCCCCAAACAAAGGACTGAGTTTGCGCTGCTTTTTCTGAGTCATGGGTGATGACGATCCCACCTTCACCGGCGGTCATATTCTTTGAACCCTGAAAGCTGAATGTCCCAAAGGTTCCCATTGAGCCAACCATTTTACCCTGGTAGGCTGCGCCGTGGGCGTGGGCGCAGTCTTCGATAATCACCAGGCCATATTCAGCCGCGATCCTCTGAATGGCGTCCATGTTGGCCGGCAAACCCCCAAAATGGACCGGGATGATAGCTTTTGTTCGCTGCGTAATGGCTTTGCGGATTGCCTCAGGGTCGATGTTACACGTATCTTCTTCGATGTCGGCAAATACTGGGACGGCGCCTACCATTAATGGCGCTGTGGCCGTGGCAATAAACGTATAAGGTGGGACAATCACCTCATCCCCAGCGCCGACCCCAGCAGCGCGCAAGGCTATTTCGAGAGCGGCGGTCCCATTGGTGATGCACACGCCGTACTCGCAACCATGAAGATGTGCAAAAGCCAGCTCAAATTTGGCCACTTCAGAACGAGGTGATTCATCGCCCCATTCCCGTCCGGTCGATTCACCTAAAGAATTACGCCACCATTCCCCAGAACGTAAGACGGATAATACGGCTTCTTCTTCCAGCGCGCTATTTTGCGGCCAGGCCGGCCAACCATCCTCGTGGGTTTTCTTTCCACCGTAAAGTGCGAGTTCACTCATTAAGCCACCTCTTTCGCTTCAAAGTCTGTGTGGGGATTATATGCTAAAAGTGATTTTACCTGTTTTTTGATTTCCAGGTCGATGTCGGCGCGGAAAGGTCCTGGCAGGCGATACCACATGCTAGAGCTGTCCGGTTCATACCCACCGATGCGGTAATCGTCTTGCGTACCGATATACCCGACGATGGGTGAAAGGTAACTGATAATTTTTATCTCTTTGTTTGGGTACTGCCCGGTGATGAGTTGTCCAAAGGTGGTTAACACCTCTCCAGAAAGGAAGAGCAGGATAAATGGACCAAGTCCAAGTACGTTTATGGTGAAGGGCAATCCGCGGTATTCCGCGGGATAATCGATCGCCTTCAAGGTGATTTCAGCCGCCTCGATACCCACCGCTGCCCAATGTTGAAGCGTCCCCTGAAGATCAAGATTATCTGGTAGCCTCCAACTGGCATATCCATCGACCAAGGGCTGCAAATCGGTTGAAGTGGTATCCCCATCTAAGATGCGTTTGTTGCGGGTGATCTGTTCCAAGATGAAGTTTCTCTCCGGAAATGGGGCAAATGGCAGGTTGAATTTCCGCTTTTTCAGAAAAAATTGGGTGACCGGGGTTAGGTCGAGTTTTGCGGGCAGATGATCGATCTGGGCATATATCTGGTCAACAAACGATAACACGCCAGCCTGGTCCTGAGACGATACGGTCGGGTTTGTATCTCCGGCTGTGCCCTGTAAAAACAGGCACACAGCACCGAGTTCAGCTTCTAATCGCCGGGTTAATTCACCGGGATAATCGGCCGAGATTTTCAAATCACACCGGGTGACAGCATGGCATGAGAAGCGCACGAAAGCAGCGTGGCTGGCGCCTTGTTTTGTTTTAAACACCCAAAGATCGAAGGATGGGTCATAAGGAAATCGATCGGGAGGTTCCTGCGGAAATTGGGATTGGCGCCGGTTGCGGTTAATCCCATGAAGATCAGTCGAAGTGTGGAAAAGTTCGACTTCAGCCATATTGTCCAATGCCTCTGACACTGCTGAAACGGTTGCATCCAATATTTTGTTTATATAAGCGTCGGGCACTCGGGTTTCACCCGCGATCGGCATGGTAGGCGGTGTACTGTGTGTATGGGTGGTGGTTATCAATAGTGGGTTGATAAAATATTTTTCCCCGAAATTGGCCGATATTTTTTCTCGGATGTCTTGATCGAGCTTAACATCAAAACCGAGCAGGTCATAACTCAGTAACAAACCCATTTGTTCACCGGATTGAAAAATGATCCCTTTTACAGTGAGCGGATCATCGATCGCGATGGATGGCTTGTTTTGCCTGACGGCAAATCCACTGAGGGGTAGGCCAACCGGGGGGGTGATATCGGCTTTCCCACTTCCGACAAGTAACATTAGATCCTCCAGATCAATTTATGTGTTTCTTGATTATAACTATATTACGTGCTGGGTGTCCCTGTGAAAAAGACCCGGATTTGAGGTGTAGGCGCATACCAGGTAAACGCCTACACCTCAAATCCGGCAGCTTTCTTCGCATGGCGGTGCAGTAAATGTGTTTTACGAATAGAAGGCTCATTCTGTGTGAAATTATGGTGCGCCGTAACGATTGTAGTTGGCCTGAGTTTATACTATTATCTGTAGATAAGGTATCGGGTCTACGAAAAGCGAATCTAGCCATCACTCTATGGGAGAAATAAACGCAATGGCAGCGCAAAGTTCAGAAACAATCATACGTGAGTTGTTGGATCTGGCGGATATCCATGTAGATGGGAAAAACCCGTGGGATGTACAAGTGCATGATCCGCGATTTTATGAGGTTGTCCTCTGGGATGGTCAGCTAGGTCTGGGTGAATCCTATATGGAAGGCTGGTGGGATTGTGATTCGATAGACGAATTTATTAACCGCGCCTTGAAAGCTAAACTGGATCATAAGATTAAAAGCAGTCTTAAAATCATGCTGCATTTTTTGAGTGCCAGACTCATAAATTTGCAGGCGCCTTCGAGAGCATTCGAAGTTGGTGAGAAGCATTACGATCTTGGCAACGAACTCTATTGTGCCATGCTGGATAAACGCATGAACTATACCTGTGCCTATTGGGAAAATGCCACCACGCTTGACCAGGCCCAGGAAGCCAAATTGGACCTGGTATGCAAGAAAATCGGGGTCCAGCCGGGAATGCGCATCCTTGAGTTGGGCTGTGGTTGGGGAAGCTTTGCAAAATTTGCCGCTGAAAAGTATGGCGCCGATGTCTTAGGGGTCACGGTCTCAAAAGAGCAGGTTGCCTTGGGAATGGAATTGTGTAAAGGCTTACCGGTCGAGTTGAGATTGCAAGATTACCGGAAGGTTGTGGGTCAGTTTGATGCGGTGATATCCATAGGGATCCTGGAGCATGTCGGTTATAAAAATTATCGTACCTATATGGAAGTGGTTGAACGGTGCTTAAAAGAAGGCGGGATTAGTTTTGTCCATACCATTGGCGGTAATTACAGCAACTTAATGGGTGATGCATGGTCGCATAAATACATCTTTCCAAATGGCATGGTCCCTTCCATCACTCAGATTGGGGCTGCCATGGAAAATATATTTGTTATGGAAGATTGGCATAACATGGGTCCAAATTATGATCAAACCTTAATGGCCTGGTATGCCAATTTTGAGAAAGCCTGGCCTCAATTGAAGAACAATTATGACGAACGGTTTTACCGAATGTGGAAGTATTATCTTTTAAGCAGCGCGGGTGGTTTCCGCGCGCGGACGCTCCAATTGTGGCAGATCGTGATGACGCGCCTGGGGACAACCCAACCAGACTGCCGGATCAGTTAGGATAAACATTATGATCCAGACCGACGTCTTGATTGTTGGGGGTGGACCCGCGGGATCTGCTTGCGCCTGGCGCCTGCGCCAGGCTGATATTAACGCGATTATTCTGGACCAGGTGAATTTCCCCCGGTTTAAACCTTGTGCCGGTTGGATTACCCCCGAGGTTTTATCCGCCCTGGATTTTCGAATCGCGGATTATCCATATGGATTAACTACCTTTACTTCTTTCGCCGTCTCAATCAGAGGGCTGAATTTTAAATTCCCTACACGGCAGCACGCCATCCGGCGGTACGAATTTGACGATTGGTTATTAAAACGTTCGGGTGCGCCATTTTATCTGCATCCGGTAAAGGCTATTGTTCAAGTCGCGGATGGTTTCGAGATCGACGGTGACTATTGTGGCAAGTACCTGGTCGGCGCCGGTGGCACGCACTGCCCGGTTTACCGCAGTCTGTTTCGAAATGATTATCCTAAGGCGAAACGGGCTTTGATTGCTGCCCAGGAAGAAGAATTTCCTTATTCACACACGGATGAGCAGTGCCGGTTGTGGTTTTTCGATCACGGCTTACCCGGCTACGCATGGTATGTGCCCAAGGCAAATGGGTACGTTAATGTGGGAGTGGGTGGTAAGGCGGATGAGCTCAATGCCAGGGGTGATAGCTTAAAAAACCACTGGAATTATCTGGTTGAAAAACTTGACCAGATGGGGTTAGTCCGCGATCATACCTATAAACCCAGCGCTCATACTTACTTTCTGCGCCAAAAAAATCCCCAGGTGCAGAAGGGAAACGCCTTTCTTGTGGGCGATTCGGCCGGGTTGGCCACCCTCGAAATGGGCGAAGGAATTTACCCGGCGATTAAGAGCGGGCTCCTGGCCGCGGAGGCGATTATCCATGGCAGTCCCTATTCGACCAGCCAGATTCCTAAGTATTCGTTAATCTCGTTGTTACGCGCTGGATTACGTATAAATGGCGGTCATTCATAAATAAA
>DAIQPZ010000036.1:0-19879 GCA_036787065.1 Anaerolineaceae bacterium | reverse complement strand
AGGATGATGGCAGCGGTGGACTGCTCGGGCACCAACTGGTAAGCGGAGGTGAGCAACATGCCCAATTCACTTTCCACCGGCAGCAGTTGGAACACCTTGACATGGTCAGCCAGGTCGGGGATGGCCGGGTAGCCCCATGAATAGCGCTTGCCCTGCGTGGAGGTCAGACCCAGCTCGCGCCGAACATGCCGGTGCAGGTACTCCGCGGCTGCCTCGGCCAACTGGACGGACAGCCCATGAAAAAAATAGGCTTCGGAATAATCGCCGGCGTCTTGAAGCCGGTCGAAGCGGGCCGTTGCCTCCGAACCAACTGTCACCACCTGGAAGGCAACCAGGTCCATCTTCCCGGATTGGACGGGGGCAAAATAATCGGCCAGGCACAGGTGATCGCTGTGAGGCTGGCGCGGAAAGGTCATGCGCAATTGCTCCTGGGGCGAACCAGAGCTTAACGAGCCAGGCTCGTATATGACCAGGTCGTTGCCATCCGCCTGGGCCGGCCAGTAGCCGTAAGCGCCTTGCGGAGACAGCCAGCGTTCAGCCACGGCCTGGCGGTGCATCCGTTCAAGACGGGATTCAAATTCAGCCTCTATGGTCTGCCAGGCTTCTCCATGGGTGTTCTTGGCCCCCCACGACAGGCGGAAAAGCTCATTTTTCGCCAGGCAGTCAAAGATAGCATCCAGGGGGATCTGGCGCACCAGACGTGGTCCCCAATAGGGGGCGTGCGGAATCGACGGCGCGGGCGGCACATCAGAGCGCACCCCTTCGACCTTCGGAGACGTTTCGTGAGACAAAGATCGCCCCAACTCCATGTCCGCTTCGCGGCGGATCTGCTCTTTGAAAGGCTGAGCGGTCGCGGGGTTGGTGAGCGTGTCCATCACCCCAAGGCCCTCGAAGGCATCTTTACAATAATACACGCCGGGCTGGTAATACTGCCTATCCTCGGTCAGCAGGATGCGCCGCCCAAAACGGCGGTTGATCGCCGCCCCACCGATCAAAACCGGGAAGGATAGGCCGCGGCGCTGAAGCTCGTTAACGATTAGCGGCATTTGCTTACTGGTACTCACCAGCAGTGCGCTCAGGCCGATCGCATCGGCTTTTTCCTCCACCGCCTTGCTGATGATCGTCTCGGCAGGCACCTGTTTGCCCAGGTCGACCACGCGGTAACCGTTATTGGAGAGGATCGTCTTAACCAGGTTTTTACCGATGTCGTGCACATCGCCATAGACGGTGGCCAGCACCAGCGTACCTTTACTGACCCCTTCTTTGCGCTCTAGAAATTGCTCCAGATAAGCCACCGCCTTTTTCATCACTTCAGCAGATTGGAGCACAAAAGGCAGGATGAGCTCACCCGCGCCAAATTTATCGCCCACTTCCTTCATGGCCGGCAGCAGCACGGTGTTCAAGACCGCCACAGCGGTCCGTGGACGTTCCTCCAGTGCACCCTGCGCCAGAAGCTCATCGATGTCCACCTCGACCCCATCCTTGACCCGGTGCAAGATACGCCAGGCCAGGCGCTGCCTTGCATCCATACCCTCGGTCGGGTTGACCTGGGTGGTATGGGCCGATACCCCGGCGAAATGTTCGATCAGACGCTGCAAAGCGTCTGGGGTCTGGTTGAAGATCAAATCTTCGGCCAATTGGCGTGCCTCTGGGGCGACTTCGGCGTAGGGAGTAATTTGGGCCGGGTTGACAATGGCCATATCCAGGCCAGCCTGGACGGCGTGATAGAGGAAGACACTGTTCAAAACAGCCCGGGTTGCCGGTGACAGTCCGAAGGATACGTTGCTCACGCCCAACGAGGTGAGCACACCCGGCAGAGCCGTCTTGATCTGGCGAATGCCTTCAAGCGTTTCAACCGCTGAAGGGCTGAACTCAGGGTCGCCGGTAGCCAGGGTGAAGGTCAATGCATCATACACCAGGTCGTGCGCCTGCAGGCCAAACTCATCTACCGCCATGGCGTAAATGCGGCGGGCAATTTCCAACTTGCGCGCAGCAGTCTTTGCCATACCGGCCTCGTCGATAGTCAAGACGATCACCGCGGCGTTGTAGGTACGCGCCAGGCGAAAAATACCCTCAGCCTTGGCACGACCGCTCTCCAGGTGGGTTGAATTGATCAGGCAGCGGCCTGGAGCTGACTTTAAGGCGGCTTCGATCACATCCGGTTCGGTTGAGTCGATCACCAACGGCGCGCGTACCACCGGCGCCAGGGTCTTGACCACTTTCTGCATCATTTCAACTTCATCACCGCGTTCGGTGACGGCTACCGAGAGATCTAACCCGTGGGCGCCATTGGCCATCTGCTGGTTGGCGATGCCTAAAATGCCTTCCATGTCCTCGGCCATGAGAAAGGCCTTAAATTGGCGGCTGCCCTGCGCATTCAGGCGCTCGCCGATCAAGAAAGGCTTGGGCTCCTGCAGCATGGGCATCGCCTGGACCGAGGAGGCCAGGCGCGGGACGGAAAGAACCGGGCGCGGTGTTTGGGGTTTACCGCCCACCTTTTGGACCAGCCGCTTCAGGTGCTCCGGGGTGGTGCCGCAGCACCCGCCCACCACACTCACATGGTAATTTTCAACGTACTCAGCCAGGGTATCCGCGAAGGGTTCCGGCTCAAGGGGATAGACTGCCTGGCCGTCTACGTTCAACGGGAGGCCGGCGTTAGGAATGCACGACACCGGCAGCAAGGACTGTTCACCCAGGAAACGGATCGGCTCGCGCATGTAATCCGGACCGGTGGAGCAGTTCAGCCCGATCACATCCACCGGCGCCTGTTCAAGCACCGCCAACACCGCGCTGGCATCCGTGCCCAACAGCATCCGCCCGGTCGTATCCAGGCTGACTTGAGCCTGGATGGGCAGGGTTATGCCGGTTTCTACAAAGGCTTTCTGGATCCCGACCCAGGCCGCCCTGACTTCCAGGATATCTTGCGAGGTCTCAACCAAGATCAGATCAACCCCGCCCTGGATCAGACCGGTAGCCTGCTCGCGGAAAACGTCCACCAGTTGGTCGAAGGTGATGTCCGAGAGGCTTGGGTCATTGATGGAGAGCAGTTTGCCGGATGGGCCGATCGAGCCGGCGACGAAGCGCGGTTGGTCGGGCGTGCTGTAGCCGTCCGCCAGGCGGCGCGCCAGGCGGGCGGCCGCCCGATTGATCTCGAGTGTACGATCCGCGAGACCGTAATCGCCCAGGGTGATGCGGTTGGCGCGAAATGTGTCGGTTTCGATTACGTCCACACCCACATCCAGAAATGATCGGTGGACTAATTCAACGGCCTGGGGATAGGAAATTACCAGATAATCGTTACAACCATTGGTCTTTTCACCGCCGAAATGTTCGGCAGTCAGCCCCTGGCGCTGCAGACTGGTTCCCATCGCGCCATCGAAGATCAGCACCCGCTGCGCGAGGGCATCCAGATAACGACGGTTAGTGAAAGTACGTTCAGATAGGCTGGCCATAGGCAACCTCCAATTATGAATAAATGGTTACTCCAAAATGAAGAGAATCCCCTGTCAATTCAACGATATAAAAAGATCCTCTCTGTGTCAGAGAGGATCAGGCTCGTTAATTGAATTTAGTCTACCATAAAGGCATAGGAGTGTCAAATTTGATGCAAGGAATGCTCCCACAAAAAATGATAGGCGCGCCGGCCGCCGATCTGGTGGCGGCCCTCAAAATAATCGGTCTCAAGCCTGTCCGCCGCGCCAAAAACGTTGTAGACCTGCCTGGCTCGGGCGACGCTCTCTACCACAGCTTCGATCGGGAAGATCGGGTCGCGGTTGGCGGCCTCGATCAACACCGGTCGGGGTGCGATTAGCCCGATCAGATCGTATTCCTCGCCAAACCGCCCGATGCCGGGGACGAAATTACACGCGCAGTGGTGCATGGCCAGGATGCTCTTTTCAAAAGTGCTGAAGTAACCGCTGATGACGACGACCTGAATGCGCTCGTCCATACAGGCAGAATAGAAGGTATGCAACCCACCGCCCGAAAGACACATAGCGCCCAGATGCGAGAGGTCCGCGTCCGGGCGGGTCGCCAGGTAATCCACCAGTCGTTTTCCTTCCTGTACGCGCAGCCCGATGACCGAGCCGCCCAGGTGGAAGGCCAACATCGCGGTATGCGTGCACGTGCTGATCGGTATGGGTGAACCCAACTGGGGATCGAGATAGGCGAAATCGGTCTGCCTTTCACCAAAGCAGGAAATTTCCGGGGCGGCCACCAGGAAGCCTTTGCGCACAAGCGCCACGGCAAAATCCTTGTAGATCCCATCCGGGTTCTCGCGCTCGGAGCCATCCTCCCACAACCCGACGATCTCCTTGGCCCCGTAACCGTGCCCGGCAAAAGCGATCACGACCGGGTAAAATGGCAGCCCGGTCTTTGGTTTGAGGATGTAGACTGGCATGAGTGCATCTTCCGAGACGTGCAGCAAAACTTTCTCGCGGATAAAATCGCCCCGGTCGACCATTTCAATGATTTCAGGCGCCA
The DNA here is from genome assembly GCA_036787065.1 of Anaerolineaceae bacterium. Lineage (GTDB taxonomy): Bacteria > Chloroflexota > Anaerolineae > Anaerolineales > Anaerolineaceae > JAJYIW01. Next base: position 15,397 of record DAIQPZ010000036.1, on the reverse strand, counting down.
GGTCCACTACCGGCAGATCCTGGAACCCCAGGGTCACACCCAGGGCCGCGCGGGTGGAGGTTTGCCAGGCATTAGCTTCGGGTAAAGTATTGGCTTGAAAACGATGAGGCGCTTTGTCGGGAGTGTACAATTTCCATAAACCAGTGGCAGGTTGGAGCTTTTTCTCTTCTCGGGGATCAAGAATCTTGGAGCTCATGGTTAACCTCTCACTTCTGACCGATCTGGCGCGTCCGTTCAAAGAATTCCCGGTTCAGCCTTGGCTCGACCTCATCCGCTTTGACGGCCGTTATGAATGCGGCCAACTCGTTCACCCACAGGTTGCGCAGTTTGAGCCCTTTTTCGACGTTGGCGCTACGCGCATCGCCCGCATAATGATCCGGGTAATTGCTGTACCAGTTGATCCCCGCGAAAGAATGGGGCACACCATCCAGACGTTTCATTGGGACGGCTGGCTCCGCGGGTACCCGCTCCATCTTAACCAGGTCGGGGTGATTGGCCAATGAGATGCTGGTCTCGCATTCGCAGGCGTGTCCATGCGCCTCGGTCTCGACGATCGACCACCAGGTCTTCTCGCCTTCAGGCGAAAGCTCACCCGTATAAAGATAGACTGAATACGGCTTTTCTTCCCACAGGCTGCACTGCGCCAGGAAATTGAGCAGGTGGATGTTGCCCCCATGGGCGTTGTAGACGATGATCTTCTTGAAGCCATTGCGCCCGATTTCATCCAGCACGGATTGGAACAGTTCTATCAGCAAGGTCGGTTTAATCGTGAGCGCACCGGGGAAACAGCGCGCTTCGTAGATCTGGCCGAAATAAAAGGGCGGGAAAACCACGGCGGGCTCTTTTTCAGCCGCCAGACTGGCAATCTTGTGCCCATTGAGGAAATCGGTGCCAAGGGGCAGGTGCTCGCTGTGTTTTTCGAGCACCCCGGCTGCCAGGACGCACACTTGAGTCTCTCGCGCCGCGATGGCAAAATCAGTTGAAGTCAATTGTTCCCACTGCATGTCAACCTCCAGAAATGGTCGGAATTAAAGGGTTTGACCTAAATTGTACCCCTATCCTAAAAAGAAATTAGCCACCCTCGAAAACCAGGGAGAGAAGGGGAGTCATTTGTGGTGGAGGACCCTTTCAATTGACATAGCCTGAGAATGTGAAGTACAATGACCATAGAAAGGTGTCCTATGCCAATGGGTCCCGCTGCAAGATTAACCGATATGCACGCCTGTCCGATGTTTACCGGCCCGGTACCACACGTGGGCGGACCGATCGTCGGTCCCGGGGCGCCCACTGTATTGATCGGCGGTCTGCCCGCGGCGACCCTGGGCGACTCATGTGTGTGCGTGGGTCCACCGGACAGTATCATCATGGGCAGTATGACGGTGTTAATCGGTGGAAAGCCGGCTGCCCGCATGGGCGACCCGACATCCCATGGGGGGACCATCGTGATAGGCTTCCCAACGGTCATCATCGGCGGTTGAACATATAAAAGTCTCAGTTTTCGCCTGGGATTTTTTTATCTGGCCAACGATGTGGCCCTAACAACCATAAATGGTGCTAACCTCGCCCAAATCACTTGTCTAATCTGCGATTCGGTTGTGTTAACTTCACTGATTATGGAACCCATTGGGTGGCTGGCCTGAAAGTCGGTTAATCCAATTGCCAGGGATGTAATAAAATTCAATCTCCGACTAAGGGTGAAGGGCCTGCGCTAATACAGTTCATCCCTATCTAAAATCAGCTTACTTTATAAGGGCATAGAACGTGCACCTGGGATCTAGATATTTCATCTTTATCGAAGACCCAGTTTAAATCCTCCGACCGGCACACCAGCGATAGGTTTAGGATATAATTTAGACGCTATGGAGAAACCCGTGCAATCTCCCTTACAATCGACAAAACCGCCGTCATTTATGACTTATCTGCCAGCTTCAATCCTGCTCTTTCTAGGAGGTTGGGGAGGGCTGGTAGGCGTCACCTATTACACCCTGCCCACGCTTGGACCGCGTTGGCTTTTCTTTTTCCTGATCGTGCTTGCCTTGACCGGGACTTTTTTGCCCATGGTGTATTTCCTCAACCGCCGTTTCCCAACCAAACCACCGGTGGGCGGCGAGGTAATTATGCGCCAGGCATTGTGGTTCGGCGTCTTCGGCGGGCTGGTCACCTGGCTTCAGATGGGGCGCGTGCTCACGCCTCCCCTGGCAGCCATCCTGTTTGTTTCCGTCGTCCTGGCCGAAGCGCTGCTGCGCCTATTTGAGCACAGCCGCTGGAGGCCGAATTAACCGGCCTAATAAACGGGGATGAGCGAACTCAGACAACTCCCATCCGTCGAACAACTGCTTCAAACACACCAGGCGGCTGAATATATTGCCGCGTATGGCCGGCCGCTAACCCTGGAAGCCTTGCGCCTGACTCTGGCGGAACTGCGCCAGAAATTCAACGAGCAGGACACCCTCCCCAAAAAACAGGGGATCGTGCTGCTGGCAGGCGCTAAACTGAGCCAATGGACAGCTCCCAGCCTGATAGGTGTGATTAACGCCAGCGGTGTAGTGCTGCATACCAACCTGGGACGCGCGCCGCTCAGCCAGGCCGCACTGCAGGCCGTGCAAACCACCAGCCGGGGTTATACCAACCTGGAATACAGCCTGGTCGAAGGCAAGCGCGGCACACGCTCGGTCCATACCGAAGGCCTGCTCACCCATCTGACAGGCGCTGAAGCCGCTCTGGTCGTCAACAACAACGCCGCCGCGCTGCTGCTCATCTTGAGCGCTCTGGCCCACCGGCGGCGTGTGATTATTTCGCGCACCCAACTGGTCGAGATTGGCGGGGGTTTCCGCATACCCGAGGTGATGGCGCAGTCGGGCGCAAAACTTGTTGAGATCGGAACGACCAACCAGGTGCATCTGAGTGATTATGAAGCCGCGCTGGCCGAACCCACCGCCCTGGTGCTGCGCGCACACCACTCCAATTTCCGCATCATTGGCTTTACCAGCGAACCCGACCTGCCCGACCTGGCAGGGTTGGCTCACCATAATGGCATCCCACTGGTCGACGACCTGGGTTCGGGCTCCCTGCTGGATACAACCCACTACGGGTTGGGCCACGAACCCATGGTGCAGGAATCGCTTAAAGCCGGCGCGGACCTGGTGTGCTTTTCAGGCGATAAACTGCTTGGCGGGCCTCAGGCCGGGATTATCGTGGGCCGGGGCAGCCTGATCACGCTGTTGAAAAAACATCCCCTCGCCCGCGCTGTGCGCGCGGATAAACTCTGCATAGCTGCCCTCTCTGCCACCCTGATCCATTATCTTAAAGACGAAGCTGAACGCCAGATCCCCATCTGGCAAATGATCAGCAAGACCCCAGAAAGCCTGCGGGCGCGCGCCAACCATTGGGCTGATGTCACAGGAGTGGGCGAGGTCATCCCAGGGTCATCCACTGTGGGGGGAGGCAGCCTGCCCGAAGAAACCCTGCCCACCTTTTTACTGGCATTGTCTGTCCCCCAACCCAACCGTTTTTTAAACCGGCTGCGCCAGGCCCATCCCCCCATCATTGCCCGCATCCAGGAAGACAGGGTGGTGCTCGATCCGCGCACCGTGCTGCCCGAAGAGGAAGGCGCCCTGCTGGTGGGGTTACAAAATGTGCTCTCCAGCTAAACTTATCAATGATTACCGGGGGTTATTCCAGTGACTCTATGACAAAACGATACCATCCCTGCCAGACGAGGTCCTGGACTGGTAAAATTGAAGCATAAAAATAAAGTAACCTCATGTTAGAAGTTATTGTTTCACACTAACTTTCGGCTCGACTGTGTATAAACCAGGAGCGGTATGATAACAGACCTCGACTCAATAATGGAAACACACGGCATAGACGCCCTGTTGATCACCGGGCCCGCTCAACACAACCCGACTATGGTCTACCTGACGGGTGTCCGCCACCTTACCCATGCTGACCTGATCAAAAAGCGCGGCGAAGCCCCGGTACTCTTCCACGGTCCAATGGAACGCGACGAAGCTGCCAAATCCGGATTACGTACGGTGAGTTATTCACATTACCCGATGGCTGGTCTGCTCAAGGAAACCCATGGTGATCGCACCAAGGCCTTGGTGCTGCGCAACCAGCGCATGTTTGAAGACCTGGGGCTTACCTCAGGGCGAGTCATGCTGTATGGGTGCAATGAGATCGGACCAGCTTTTTCGAGATTCTCCGCCCTGCAGGACGCCATGCACGGCATTTCGTTTACCGGTGACACTGAAGAGATTCTGCTGCCCATTACCCGAGCGACCAAGGGCCCAGAGGAAATCGAAGCCATCCGCCACATGGGTCAGGTAACCACTGCAGTAGTGGCGGAGGTGGCCAGTTTCCTTACCACTCACGCGGTCAAAGACGGGCGTCTGGTCAAACCGGATGGCCAACCTCTGCGCATTGGCGAAGTCAAGAACCGGATCAACCTTTGGCTGGCCGAACGTGGCGCAGAAAACCCGGAAGATACCATCTTCGCCATCGGGCGAGATGCGGGCGTGCCCCACAGCAGTGGTAACCCAGAGGATGAGTTGCGCCTGGGCCAGACGATTGTCTTTGATATTTATCCCTGCCAGGCTGGCGGCGGCTATTATTACGATTTCACCCGCCCCTGGTGTCTGGGATATGCTCCAGATGAGGCCATGGCCCTTTATGAACAGGTCCATACGGTTTATACCCGTTTGAGCGAAGAGTTGGCAGCCAACACGCCCTGCGCGCCCTACCAACGCCGGACGTGCGAGTTGTTCGAGGCTCAGGGTCATCCTACCATCCTCAGCCAGCCCGAGACTGAAGAAGGGTACGTCCACAGCCTGGGACACGGTGTTGGGCTAAACATCCATGAACGACCCTGGTTTGGCAGCAATGCCGGCGCACAAGACGTGCTCTTACCAGGTTCTGTGTTTACCCTCGAACCCGGCCTGTATTACCCGGGGCGCGGCCTGGGCGTGCGCCTTGAAGACACACTGTGGGTCGCCCCAGATGGGCGGATCGAAGTCCTGGTCCCATACCCAATGGACCTGGTTTTGCCCGTGCATTGAAAGGTAAAACAAAATGAAAGATAAAAAATTCTCCGCCCAACCCTTCCCGACCCTCTCAGCCGAAACTGGATTGGTCCCCGCGCGCGTTTTGGGGATCGAATCGTCCTGCGATGAGACTGCCGCCGCCGTGATCGAAAATGGGCGCGCCCTGCTCTCCAGCGTGGTCGCCAGCCAGATCGATATTCACGCCAAATACGGGGGTGTTTTCCCCGAAGTGGCTTCACGCCAGCATATCAAGACTATCTACGCGATTGTCCAGGAAGCGTTGGCGCAGGCTCACCTGAACCTGGAAGACGTGGACGCGATCGCCGTCACACGCGGGCCAGGACTGGCCGGCTCGCTGGTGGTAGGGATCAACATGGCCAAGGGTCTGGGTCTGGCATCCGGCCTGCCGGTGTTGGGAGTGAACCACCTGGAAGGCCACATCTACTCATCCTGGGTATATTCCGGGGATGACAATCGCGTTCCGCCAGAACCCGAATTTCCCCTGCTTGCGCTGCTGGTGTCCGGCGGACATAGTGAATTGAACCTGATGAAGGGCCACCTGCAATACCAGCGCCTGGGCAGCACGCTGGATGACGCCGCAGGGGAAGCCTTCGATAAAGTAGCTCGCCTGCTTGGCCTGCCTTATCCCGGCGGCCCCAGCATCCAACGCGCGGCGACTGAGGGTAACCCGAAGGCCTTTTCTTTCCCGCGCGCACGGCTGGAAGGTTCGTGGGATTTTTCCTTCAGCGGTCTTAAAACCGCTGTTCTCCGGGTGGTGCGCCAGTTGGGAGAAGAGGGTAAACCATTACCCGTTGCCGATCTGGCCGCGAGTTTCCAGGCCGCTGTGGTGGATGTGCTGCTGACCAAGACCCTACGCGCGGCGCGCTCATTTAAAGTCAAAGAAATCCTGGTGGCAGGGGGGGTTTCCGCCAACAAACCCTTGCGTGACGCTTTCCTGGACCAGAATGAATTCCCGGTGCACATTCCTCCCCTTTCGTTGTGCACGGATAATGCCGCCATGATCGCCGCCGCGGGATATTATCGCTTCGCCCACGGGCAAATGGACGGCCTCGATTTCGATGCTATGCCTACCTGGCCTTTATCCTGAAACGGCGTAACTTTTTCTGTCAAGCCGCATCTAAATGATTAAGAACGGACCTTCTCCTGTCTTCGACGTAACCGCCTTACAAGGTGGCGATCGGCGTGAGTTTGCCCGGTTAGTGGAGGCTTATTCAGAACCGATCTATCGCCTGGCGATAAAGATGCTCAACCATCCGCAGGACGCAGAAGACGTGCTGCAGGAGACGTTTCTCAAGGCCTATCACAGCCTGCCAAACTTCGAGAACCGCTCGAGTTTGTCGACCTGGTTGTATCGTATCGCTGTCAATGAGGCCTTGATGCAGATCCGCAGGCATAACCCGGAGCAGGTCTCCATCGACGAGCCAGTCGAAACGGAAGACAGCGAGTTCGAGCCAAGAGAATTGGCTGATTGGCGCGCACTCCCCGAGGAAGAACTGCTCTCCGCGGAAACCCGCCAGGTATTGGACCATGCCATTGAACGCTTACCGGTAACCCTGCGTGCCGCCTTTATCTTACGCGACATACAGGATTTATCCGTCAGGGAGACCGCGGAGGCGCTCAACCTGAGTGAAAATGCGGTAAAGACGCGCCTGCTGCGTGCCCGCTTGCGCTTGCGCGAGTTATTAGCGGGTTACTTCAGCCGCCGGATGACGGAGAAAGAATAATAGATGGAAAAACATAGTTCCTGCCAACAACTTCTTGGGGCACTTTCGGAATATATCGACGGCGAGTTGAGCGATGCGCTGTGCGCCGACCTCGAACGCCACCTATGCGAATGTGAAAACTGCCAGATCGTACTTGACACCACTCGCAAGACGATCAACCTGTACCATGCCTGCAATTCGGAAGACTGCCTACCAGACGACGTGCGGCAGCGCCTGTTCGCGCGCTTGAATCTGGATGATTATATCGAGAAAAGAGACAAAGTCAAAAATGGCTAATCTGCTCAACGACGCATTGATCACCGAGGTCCAGGATCTGTTTAATGCCATTGCTTATCCGGTGCATATCCTCCTGTTCAAACAAGAAACTTGCGATTACTGCCCCGAAACACAGCAGCTATTGGAAGAGTTGGTGTCCATGAGCGACAAGCTGTCGTTAAGCGTTTCCGATCTGGACGCGGACTCCGCGTTGGCCAAACAATATAAGGTCGAGCGCGCGCCGGGTATAGTCATCATGGGTAAAACGACCGGCGAAGATCAAACAACCCTCACCGATTACGGCATCCGCTACGCGGGGATCCCGGCCGGGCACGAGTTCACCTCGTTGGTTAATGACCTGGTGATGGTGGGCAGCCGCAACTCGGGCTTGAGTGAAACCACGCGGCAATTTCTTCAAAAACTGGATAAACCGGTCCATCTGGCCGTTTTCGTGACCCCTACCTGCCCCCACTGCCCGCGGGCGGTGGTACTGGCGCACCAGATGGCCCTGGAAAGCCCAATGGTCGAGGCCGAAATGATCGAAGCGTCCGAATTTCCTGACCTGGCGGCCAGGTTCAACGTCAACGGCGTACCTCAAACCACGATCAATTGGGGCGCGCGCACCTTGATGGGCGCATATCCTGAAGAGTATCTACTTGCCGAAATTGCCAAAGCGCTTGAGGAGGCCTGAAACATGGAAGCAAAAGTGATTTGGAAGGGAAAATTAAGTTTTAATGGTTCGGCTGATTCTGGGTTCACTGTACCCCTGGACGGGTCCAAGGATACCGGCGGCGACGACGATGGCTTCCGCCCGATGGAACTGGTGGCGATCGGTTTGGCCGGCTGCACCGCCATGGACGTAATTTCTATCCTGACCAAAAAACGACAGGACGTGACCGGCCTGGAAGTGCGCGTTCACAGCGAGAAAGCTGAGACGCACCCACATGTCTTCACGCATATGACCATCGAATACATCGTGAGCGGTCACGCGATCGATCCGGCCGCTGTCGACCGATCGATTGAACTGTCATCGGCGAAATACTGCCCGGTGCAGGCTATGCTGAATAAAACGGTGGCTATCGATCATAAAGTCACGCTTTTAGAAGCCGCCTGATCCGTGATCACTCTCCAGCTTTGACAAACGAAGCCGAATCGGAACAGGTACAGGCGCGCACCCTCTTTCCGGCCTTGGTCAGTGTACCCAGGTAAGGCGCGGCGCCATCCGCCGCGACCCAGCCGTCCAGATTGAAAGGCAGCACTCCACTGCCCGCCTGGATCCATTCTCCATTATATTTACGCACAATATGCACGTGAGTGCCGGTAGCATGCCCCCCTTCACAGGAAGGATGGCCAATCGGGTCACCTGCTTTTAGCTTCTGGCCAAGTTGAGCCTTGCCTTCATTGGCCAGGTGCAGGTAAAAAATGACCCAGCCGGTGCGCTCATCATTATCGCCATCCAGATCCAGCACTGCCACGCCATCATCAACGCGCACAATCGTCCCATCCGCCACGGCCGTGGCCCATTCGTCCGTGGGCACGCAGCCCCCGCTGGCGTTTAATGGCGGTGCAAAATCCAGGGCAGCGAAAGGCTGCTCATCCCCCCACCCGGCGTGCGGACCGCCGGTCAGCACCCAGGTCTTTTCATCGGCATAAGGCAGCCGCAATATCGGCTGAGTCAGGCTGCCAGGAATGTTGTCGTTTTTCAACGCCAAGGGATCGCCAAACAGGTCGCGATAGGTACGCGCCACGCCATAAGGCCCGCTGGCCTTCTGATATTCTGGGGTCTGGTACAGACTGGCGAAATAAAGTTGGATGGCGATTGTGGCCGCGTTCTGCCACGGGTCAGGCCGCTCGAGGGTTTTATCCAGGTGCTCAAATGAGGTGAGTTTCCCCAGGCGGTAGGTATAAAACTTATCATTCAAAAAATTAGCGGCCCAATTGAGCTGCATATACAACCCGGCGTGGGCATAATCGATGAAGCCAAGGGGATAATCCTTAAATTCGGGCGCTTCTTCGGGCAGAGTCAGCGCGCCATTCTGGTAATCCATCAGGGCCAGCAGGAGACGCGGGCTGACGCTGTAGGAAATTGCGATGTAATCGATAATCTCAGAGGCGCTGCGCGTACCGCCAAACGCATATTCGTGATAATCTTTCAGCCAACCGGGTTGTTGGCCGATAAACTTGGTGATATCAAATCCCACCTGGTCCGGACCATCTACAAACAGGCTGTCCGGCAAGATCTGATAAGATGAGCCCCACAAAGACTGGTAATAGATGGGGATCTTCATCGGCATGCCTACGGGCAGGGTCGTCACTTGCGCCGGTAGAACTGGATTGGCCGCGCGGATCTTCGGTTCGGTCGTGTTGAAACGCGCCGCCAGAGCCGGTAGGGTATCCCCAGTCTGGACGGTGTAATCCACCAGTTCGCCAGGTTGGTAGGCCGGGCGGGTCGGGATTTGGGTTACCAATGGCTGAGTAGCGGTCGGAGCCTGGGTCGGTTGAAGCGCAACCCCACCAGAGAGAACCGCCTGCGGTTCACAAGCGGTCAAAATGAACGAGATAAAAATAAGCAGGCAGGGAAAGACCTTACGAACCGTTGCCATTAGGTTCAGTCCGCCGGATTTGGGTGTCAGCCGAACCGTCCGGGCGGGCGATAACCTTGCGATCGCCCTTCGTGAGATATCCATCATAATCTTTTGGCCCACCGTGCGCCTGGAAACCGCTCAAGACAAACGGCACCGGCCCATCGGCTAACATCCATTCACCATTATATTTTCGGGCAATATGCACGTGCGTACCAGTAGCATAACCACCCTCACATGAGGGATGCCCAATTTTATCACCTTCTGCCACCCAGGCGCCCACCGGAACGCGGTCCAAATCTTCAACGTGGAGATAAAGGATGTCCCAGCCGGTTTGTTCGTGCCCGTCGCCATCCAGGTCTACCACCACCACACCGCTGCCTGAGCGCACCACCAGGCCGGTGGCCGCGGCCACCACCCAGGCGTAAGATTTGACGCAGCCCGGCTGTTCGGAGCCCGGAGCAAAATCGAGGGCGGCGCGCGCCCCTCCCGGCTCCCAGGCCGGATGGGGGCCACCGCTGAAAGCCCACAACGAATTGAGCTGGAAGGGGAGCATCAGATCGGGTTGAGTCAGGGTTGCCGGGAAAAGCGGCTCAATTGTCTGCGCGCGCAGCCACGGGCTGCCGAACAGCTTCTCATGCCAGGTGATCAGGCTGTCAGTTGAATACAACGCCTGGGCTGACGCCTGCTGGTCGCCCAGGGCCGAATACAGGTAAAGCAGCGCCACTGTGCCCGCGTTCAAATCTGGCGCCAGGCGCAGAATGCTATTATCCGTGTAGGTCAGTTCGGTCACCAGACCCTCCCGCCAGCCATAATAACCCTGCGACATGCGCACCACCGCCCAGGTTAGTTGTTTGTACAGACCTTCATGCTGGGCGTCGATCAACCCGGCCGGGTATTTGATCTCAACGAGGCTGCTCGGCTGGCCGGTGACCCAATGACTCTGGTAATCTAACAGCGCCAACAGCATGCGCGGGTTGACCGAATTTTCAAGAGCGACACGGCGGACGATGTCAGCCCCACTGGTGTTGCCAGTCGAGCCGAGATATTCAGTGTAATGGCTCAGGTAACCGCCTGAATGGTCGATAAAAACTTTGATGTCAAAATCAACCGCGCTGGGCGAGTACACAATCTCACTATCGGGGATAAGCTGTGTGTTAGGGGTTGTGTTTTTAAGCCTGCCGGGGATAAACAACAATTGGCCCGGGTTGAGCAGGCCAGCCGGAGGAATGGGGTCAGAGGATGTGATCTCGGCTGTGGAGACGCCAAAGCGCACCGCCAGGGCGGGAAGGGTATCTCCAGCCAGGGAATAGTAGATAATGGGGACAGCCTGAGTTTTGAGCGGGGTCGGAGTCTTAATGACCTCGGGCGTGGCGGTCGGAGGCAGCGGTGTGGGCGGGCTGGTGGGTGTGGGTGTCCAATAGGGTAGAATGGGGCTATTGGTGGGGACTTCAGCGTACGTAGTCGTTGGAGGAGGCGCCAGGACGGTGAAAGAGACAACAAGACAGCCCAGGCTGGCGATCAGAAAAGCCAGGAAAAAATGTGTCACGTTCCGCTGAAAACGGACTCGCTTAACGTTGGATCTGGTTCGCCGGCGAACGGCCGTCGTACGCCTCGATCTGGGTTCCATTGCGGGTTAATAATCCATCATATTCATTGCCGGTTCCCTGGGAAGACCAACCCTCCAGGTTGAAAGGCAAGCTGCCCGGGATGGCCGGGTCTGGTAAACGATCTGTTGAAATCCACACTCCATTATACCGCCTTGCGAGGTGCATGTGTGTGGCAAATGCCACACCACCTTCGCAAGAAGCATGCCCAATCCGGTCGCCCGCAAGGACGATAGTCCCGGGCGGCACCCGGTCGAGAGAGGCAATGTGGAGGTAAAGGACGGTCCAACCGGTTTGCTCATTATTGATACCTTGCAAGTTTTGTACCACCGCGCCCTGGTCAGAACGGACGATCAAACCCGGCGCGGTGGCAGTCACCCAGGCCGTGCTGATGAAACAGCCGGTCTGGTCATCCGGCGGACCAAAATCCACGGCCGCCCAGGCCGAGCCATCCCCCCAACCCCCGTGCGGCCCACCTGTGAAAAACCAGGCTACGCCGGGCTCAAAGGGCAGTTGCAAGGCCGGCTGGGCCAGGTTCGCCGGAAGAAGCGGTTCCACACTGTAATCGAACGGGTAGCCAAACAGTTCTTTATAAGCCGCGTAAACGCCCAGGTCTGAAACGGCTTTATCCCAGCCGGAGCGGTTATAGAGCAGCGCCATCAGCCCTTGCACACCCGCGGTGCCGGCGTTAATGCTGGGATTGACCGGCACCACGCTGCCATCCGCCAGGATCCAGTTACCCACTCCACGTACCTGCCACACGTAGAAACCGCGGTTGAGGTTGTTGGCCGCCCACGAAAGCTGTTTATACAGTCCCGCGCGAGTAGAATCGATCAGGCCGACCGGATAATCGTTGTATTTCGGGTCGGGGTTAGAAGAAGTTACCCAATTGCTCTGGTAATCCAGCACAGCCAGTAACAGGCGCGGGTTGACTGAGTAATCCCGTGCCACGTTCGCCACAATCTGCGCCCCGGTTAGCGTCACCCCATCCGCATCCCCTTGAAATTGGCTGAGGTAACCGCCCCTTTTCTGTACAAAGCTTAACGGGTCAAACCCAACGCTGGAGGGACTGTTGACCAGCTCTGCATCCGGAATAATTTTGAAACCGCTGCCGGGCGCCTGAGGGGTTGGAGCCGGGATGGTGAGCTGTTGGCCCACTTCGAGATGGTCCGGGTTGGTCAGAGAATTGGCCTTGATCAGTTCATCTATGGACACATTGAACGAAGTGGCGATCTTTCCCAGTGCATCACCCGCCTTGACCAAATAAGCCTGTGGTTGGCTGCGCAGGGTAGGCAGCGGGCGAGGCTTGTCGGGCGTAGGCGGCGCCTGGGTTTCCCCCGGCAGACGGGTGGGAGTGGCAAAGCTGCTCTTGGGTGGCGTGCTGGCCAGGTTTGAGCTGCCCCCAGATGGCATCGCACTGCCTGTAACATCGGTAGAGCGGGTAGGCAGCAACAGCATCTGCCCGGCTGGAGCGGCCTTGGTGCAGGTAGCCAGAATCAAGATCAAACCCACGCCCAACGGCGCCAGGAGAACGGCCCATCTGACATTTGAACGACTCCGACCCATCTCAGCTCCTTATTATTGCGACTGGTTTCCTCTTGATTGATTAAAAAGACCCAATAAACTCGATCCATCCCCCTGCCCACAAAATCGGAACCTTGTTGGCGAATTCCATAACGCCTCTCTCATCATCCCGGCCTTCTTCTCTCCCCTAAAGCAGGGGAGAGAAGAAGGAGTTAGGGCGGCTAGGGTCATCATCCTCGCTCAAAGCTCTCGATTAAGCCTGGGGAGTCTCACCTTTAATAAACGCTTCGGTCATCTGGTGTCAAATTTCATCCTTAAACTGCTGCGGCGGGGTCTTCATGAAGTAGGACGATGGGGCAACCACCGGACCACCCTGGCCACGGTCAAGGGCCAGCTTGGCACAGCGGATGGCATCGATGACCACACCCGCTGAGTTGGGCGAATCCCACACTTCCAACTTGGCTTCCAGGTTGAGTGGCACGTCGCCAAAAGTAGTGCCTTCCATGCGGATGTAACACCACTTGCGGTCGGTCAACCAGGGTACATAATCGCTGGGTCCCACGTGGATGTTGCCCGGATCCAGGGTGTAAGGCATCATGCTGGTCACCGCGCCGGTCTTTGAGATCTTCTTGGATTCGAGACGCTCACGTTCAAGCATGTTCATGAAATCCGTGTTACCACCAAAATTCAACTGGTAAGTGCGGTCGATGCGTACACCCCGGTCGACAAACAGGCTGGTCAGGACGCGATGCAGGATGGTGGCGCCTACCTGGCTCTTGGTATCGTCGCCGATGATGGGCAAGCCGCGCTGGCGGAAGCGCTCGCCCCAGTACTCGGAACTGGCAATAAACACCGGGATGCAGTTGATCAAAGCGCAGCCGGCCTCGAGTACCTGTTCTACGTACCATTTGGTAGCCATTTCGGAACCTACCGGCAGATAGTTGATCACCACGTCCGTGTGAGTATCTTTTAGAATTTTAACGATGTTGGCGGTAGGCCCGGGCGCCTTTTTCAAGATCTGAGAGAGGTATTTACCCAGCCCATCGTGGGTCATCCCGCGGTGCACATTAACCCCCAGGGGAGGCACATTGGCAAATTTATAGGTGTTGTTCGGATAGGCGTAAATCGCTTCGGCGAGGTCTTTACCCACCTTGGTATCGACCACGTCAAACGCTGCCGTGAATTCGATATCGCGGATGTGGTAGCCGCCCAGGTTGACGTGCATCACCCCCGGGACGAGGTCGGTCTCAACCGCATCGCGGTAATAATGGATACCCTGGACTAAAGACGACGCGCAGTTACCCACCCCAATAATCGCTACCCTGATTTTCTTACTCACACTCATGACGCTCGTCCTATAAAACAGATAAAAAAGTTGATTATTCGCTCCACCCTATGATAGAGCGGTGTTGCCAATCACGTCGCCGCGGATTTGAACCCACTGGCCAACAGCCCCCAGCCTCATATAAACCTGGGCCATCCCAGGCCGTAAAAAAACTGCTATAATCTTAACATGAATCAGGATAATTATACCCGCCGCATGGCTAATTTTATCGAGATCAGCCGTAAATTAAGCACCAGCATCGAACTGGGGAGCTTTTTACAGGAAGTGGTCAAGGCCGCCTCCAGCCTGGTCGGCGCTGATGAGAGCTCGATCCTGGTGTATCAAGAGAGCACCCGCAGCCTGCGCTTTATCGCCGGGCCGTGGTATGAGTTTGACTTGATGGAGCCCATCCCCATCCCGCTGGAAGGCAGTATCGCCGGTTGGGTCTACACGCATGCCCAGCCACTGGTGATCGACAATGCCACCCACGATGGGCGCGTCTTCCGCGGGGTGGACCGCGCTTTGAATTTCGAGACCGGCGCGCTGATGGCAGTGCCGCTCATTTATAAGAACCAACCGCTGGGCGTGTTGGAGGCGGTTAATCAGAAGGGTGGACAAAATTACACCTCGGAAGACGTTACTGCGTTGGAGATATTGGCATCCCAGGCCGCGCTGGTGATCAAAAATTCCCAGATGTTAAAAAAGATGCGAATGGAGTACGAAGAAGCCGTGGAGCGCGACCGGTTGAAGACTGACCTGATTCACAAGCTGGTGAGCGAACTGCATGCCCCCTTGGGGCAGATCCTGGGGTATGCCTCACTGCTGCGCCAGAAAGCCAGGCCAGAACAGTCGGCGGACGTGGATGCCATCGCAACCAACGCGGAAATGATCAAAGACATGCTGGACGCGGTGGAAGAAAGGGAATAGCAATTAGCGGTTAGCTAATAGCTATTAGCAGCCATTAGCTGGCATGGGGATACTGATTGCATTCCAAGCTAACCGCTAACTACTAATTGTTAGGTGCAATGAACTGCGTTACACTTTTGGGGCTGAAAGTCCTCAGTAAAATTGAACTTTTTTCATTTAGTGCATATGTAACGGAGTTTATTGCACCCATCAGCTAATCGCTAACCGCTACTTGCTAACCGCTTTTTGCTAACCGCTAATCGCTAAAAGGCTTCTTCATGAAAGATTTCCATAAATTGATAATCTGGCAGAGGTCTCACCCACTCGCACTGTCGGTTTATAAACAGAGATCAAACTTTCCAAAAGATGAATTGTATGGATTGACCAGCCAGATCCGGCGTGCGTGCACCTC
>DAIQPZ010000136.1:2673-7185 GCA_036787065.1 Anaerolineaceae bacterium | reverse complement strand
GGTAAAAACATTGTACATGCGTGATAGGCAATTTCCTTATTCAACACAATTTACCCAGACTTTCCCACCTCGGCTCCGCTGCTGATGATTCCTCTATGTACCTATAAATCGGTTCAAAGAAAACATCTCCGTTTTTTAGATCTTTGGAGACATTTGAGATCGCGGTCACCCGCCGGACCTCATGCCGAATGCCGATTTGCACCAGTAAATCTACCGCATCACAAATCATTTGATTGGCTTCATGCGGTCGCACGCCGGCATCCGCACCCATAACGGTCGCCAGGCGTCGGGCAGCTTCGCGTGGACTGTCCGCGTGGAAGGTGCAGGCGCCGCTATGACCGGTCATCAAGGCCCGGAAAAGGCTCAAGGCAGCAACTCCATCCCGCACTTCACCGATCACGAGGTAATCAGGAGACATGCGCATTGCGTCGTCCACCCCGTCTGCCAGGGTGTATGGCCGGACATCCGTACCAACTGCCTGTGGGCGGGCTTCCACAGTCTGGACGGTCGGACGGTCTACCCAGATTTCCTCCGGATCTTCAATCTTCACGATGCGCCAGGTTTGCGGAAGGAAATTGCATAGGGCACTGAGCAGCGTAGTCTTCCCAGTACGAGTTCCACCGGAGATCAAGATTCGATCACCTTGTTCCATTGCCATACGAAGAATATCCATCATCTCGGAATTCATCAGCCCGCGTTCCAACAACCACTCCGGTTTGACCGGTTTCTGCTCAAAGAGGCGAATATTGATGGATGGATTGCGGCCTGGCGGAGCGATCACCGGGTGCAGCGCCTTGATACGCCCACCGCCCGGATTATGTGGTGTTACCGGCAGCTTGGCATTGATGCTCGGATTGGTCTCGTTCAAGGTCTTATTTTGCGGACCAATCAGGCGATCTAATACCCGCCAGATTTCACCGGCTTCAGGGCGCAGGTCTATCGTCTCCCATCGTACCGATCCTTTGCGCATAATTTGCAGCAATCCGCTGGAGTAAATTGTGATCTCAGAGATATCGGTGCGGGCCGGCGGCAACAACAAATCAAGGAAGCCCAGACCTAAAATCCGGCGAGTGAGTTCTTCTGCAATGGCAGCTTCTTGCTGGACACCCGGACGGCAGTTGCGCTTGCGTAAGGCAGCTGCAATTTGCGCATCGACCCGCTCTCGGATGCGCTGCCGGTCAGTTTCACTCGGACTCTGCAGCACGGTGGTAGGAAACTCGTGGTTGATCTGGTCGATCACCTCGTTGAACACCTCGGAACGGATGGATTCGTCCAGGTTATTTGTATTGGTGGCTGTGTCGTACAAACCTAAAATCCCTGGCATGTTCTTCCTCCAACTGGCAGTGGTTTTTCAATCTCAAAAGACAAGAAACGTTATTCTAGGTGAAGCGTATTTTTGGTAGACGCAGAATGCTCTTTTTCCCGTCAGTACGAGCGAAGTTGCTATCCACCAACGGAAATAAGGTGTTGATGATCCCGCGAATACCTTTGGCAAACTCATCCCCGCGAGTTACCGGCAGTAAACCATCGTCTTGCGCCTGGGAAACGCCCGGGTCAAAGGGAACTACTGCCGCGATAGGCGGAGCCCAACCCAGGGACTTGGAAAGCTCTTCCTGGAATATCCGGGGGGTGAAGCTGCTGCGCTCAGAGGTCTGGTTCAAGACCAGGAAGATTGAATCCCGTGCCAGTCGTTTTTCGCTTTTTAGACCGGTCAACAACAAAGTCAGGGTATGCCGAATCGCAGTCAGGTCGGCCAGGGTAGGCCTTGTGACGATCAAGGCATAGTTGGCGAAAATGATCGAATGTATCATCCACAAATCCTCCGTGGTCGGCACATCCATGACAATGGCAGCATAACGCCCGTCCTCTGAGTCGATCAGCATCCCATTGATGCTGCCTTCTCCCGTTCCTTTATTGGAGCTTTCCAGAATATGCATATATTCCAGGGAAGATTCAGGTGCAAGCAGGATCTCCAGATTTTCCTTGCGTTGAATCGCAGCCTGAAAAGAAGCCTTGCCGGGACGGTCAAAGTATTCGGTTAGATTGGGTACATAACGTAACCCTAAATGAGGTGCGGCAGCCGGCGGCAGACCCATCGAGACCAGCAGGGTCTTCACACTGAGCCGGACGGATAATTCATAAGCCAGATTTTCTGCGATGGTGGAACAACCGGACCCACCAGCATGCGATAACACCGCGATTCGTTTGGTTCCTGTGATGTAAGCAGACGCTCCACTGGTGGAATAACCGGATAAGCCCTGCTGCATGGGCGCAGCCTGGGTCAAGCTTGCCCGGGCGGTCATCGCCGCGCCATAGGCGGCCTGAATGATCTCGGTCCAATTGACCGGCGCGACGAACACGCCACGCACGGTATCCACCTTGGTGAAAGCTCCCTGAAAATCCTTCTGTGCCAGCGGTAAAACCACAATCGCAATGCCGCGCCAGGCTGAGATCTTCTGAAGGGAATGGATCAGGGTATCCGGATCTGGAGCGATATCCGCCTGGACAATCACCAGGTCAGGCTGCAGGTTATTCAGGTTGGTCTCAAACATCGACCATTGGGCGGCGTGACCTGAGATCATGAAACGCTGGTCCGCCAGGATCGGTTGCTGCATCTGGTAATAGACGATGTCATGGCCCGCTCCGGCCAACATCACCGTGATTTTATTGGTTTGGTAAGCGTTGTCGCTCATTCGGCCTACTTTTTTCGATCGTCATTCATCTGGTTATACAGGTCCCCCAGATTGAGGGTAATCACATTGGATACATCCAATCCCAGTCCGGTGGCCGGCTCCAATGCCAGGTGGATGATGCCATATTGATCGAGGGCCGCCAGCAATGTCGCGGGGTCTACCTTGAAGCCCGGTGTTACTTCTACCAATCCGGTGGGAACATCCAGAACAATGACGCCGCCTTCTTGGGCAGACATGTTGGAACTTGCTGAGGAATACAGCTGTTCCTGGCTGGTTCCGGCCGGGAGTTCTTCATAGCGGAAGGATTGAGGTACCATCAAAACACGTAAGCCGGTGATGGCCAGGCGAGCCAGAGGAGAAGCAGGCGCCGCAGGTGTTGGGGTTGGGGTAGGTGTTACCCTTACACCCGGAGTGAGGGAAACGATCGGCGAGGTATATTCTGCAATGGGAGCTGCAAACACGCTGGTGGTGTTTGTCTTGAGAATATCGGGGGAAATCATGCCGATCACGGTAACCGTCTGTCCTGGCCGAAGCAAACCGGCCACCCCGCTGGCCAGGTTGACATGGATCGCCAGAGCAACGTGACCTTCCGGTAATTCTGCGGGAATGCCTGCGCCGGCGATCTCCCCTAAAACAGAGGTAACGATCAAGTCGCCCGGAGCTCGTCCAACAGCAAGTATCTTACCGGTCACATCTTCAACATTAGAAATGGCATCCGCCGGTTTGGCTCCCATCGGGATGGTGCGCAGCTCGATCAATTGGTCGGTCAGGATGGTTCCGGGCGCGATGGCGACCTTGGCAGTGACCACCTGGGTTGGACGGATAACGCCGTTCAGCAATGCGATCACGAGTAGACCGATGACGACTGCCAGCACGATGGCGGCGATGGGGGAACGTTTTTTGGTTTGCATGGTTGTATGTTTCTCCTTTTTAAGACAAAAATGGATTAAAGGTGAGAGGCCAGGATGTCGGATGCCGTCCGTTCCAGGGAAACAGCTCCTAATTCCTGGGTGATCTCCAGATCAGAGGGTTCATTACAGCGAATGATCAGCGGGCGCACCAGCACTGGCTCAATCCAGAACACATCATCGCTGTACCCCAGCTTGGCGATGGCATAGGTGCGGGGAATGCGCGCCAGGTAGCGTTTGTATTCGGTGTTGACCAGTCCTTTTTCCGAGCGTCCTAAATGCGGCAGGATCAAGTCGCGATCTTTGGGGTCTTTGGTCTGGAACACAAAAACATTGGCACACGAGGAGAGGATGCCCGAAGGCAGCTCGCTCACGGTTTGGGCCATCAGGTGCAGGAAGATGTTGTACTTGCGTCCATCCCGCCACATCGTTTGGAAGAGATGGCTGACCGGGTTGCCCGATTCACCTGAACCTTGATCGGAAGCTGCACCTCCCGAGACACCGGTCAGCACCTTATTGGCTTCTTCGAAGAAGATTTGCATGGGTGGAAAGTGTTTACCACCCAACGATTCACGCCGGCGAGCCACTGCATCCGAATACAAGATGCTGGCTAAGAGAGAAAGCAAGGCCGCTTTGGAGTATTCGTCCATATCGGCTCCGCCTTCGATGACGGTGATGCCCCATGGATTTTCAGGACTGCCCATCAGCCCCAGGTCTTCCACACCAATACCGCTGGCGGATGGCCCATATTGGCGCGCCATGAGACCTTCGGAAAACTGTTCCAGGCGCAGCAGGACGCCTTCCAGGCTGGTACGGCTGACCTGGTCACGTTCAAGTTTCTCTTTATAGGTTCGAAGGCGATCGACCCATTTGGAAACATCCAATTTCAGACTGCGGTAAACCGCCAGGGC
>DAIQPZ010000136.1:0-2573 GCA_036787065.1 Anaerolineaceae bacterium | reverse complement strand
AGTCTGCCAGCATTGGCAAAGAGCTCTGTTACCATACTGCGGTAGCGCCCGGGTTCGATCCGTCTCGGAACCTGGAGAATATTCCAGCGCAGCGGACGCGGGGAACCGGGGTAGAGTTGACGGATATCTACATGTCCGAGACCATCTTCTGAACCATTCTGGCCGACTCCCGGCCAGTTCATGGCCTTGCGCCAGCCCTGTCCGAAGTCCAATACGATGGTTCGGTAATGCCAGAAACGGGTGCTCTCATAAGCCAGGCGTTCGGCGGCGATTGATTTCCCAAAACCGGTATCCCCAACGAAGGCGGTGTGAAAATGGCGGTCGGGAGATAACTTTAAAAACGTATCTGTCAAGAGACCCGTTTCGGTCGACCACTGTCTGGCCAGGGTGATATTCCCCGGCATATCCGGATAGAAAGCAAAGGCGGGGGTTTCTTCCTGGGTAGTGAGGGCTGATCCTTGTTCGAACATTCCCGGAGCGGTATAGGCTGCCACCTGCAGCATGGTCAGGAGGGTCGAATCAGCATATCCACTCATGGCTTCCGGAATAGTCTCGATGCGGGTGGAGGGCGTGAAAGCCCGGGCATGTAATCCAATATAGGCTTGCTCGGGATCGGTTAGCGTGCGCGTCTGCACACCCGCGACCACGTCTTCAGTTCCATGAAATGCTTCCGGAATGAGTCCCATCAATGCCTGAACGCCTTGTTCGCTACCCGCCAAGGCATACAAATCGGTGTAAAAAGCGCCTTCCCGGCTGGCAATATCCAACAATTTGCGCTGGGTGCGCATGATATCGGTCAGGAGGATATATGGATCATCCTGCCACTGGTTAGCGTTTGAAAGGGAAAAGGACGGCGCGACTCCCACGCTCATTCCGGCGCTGATCCCACGCCCGATACTTTGTCCCAGGCCAACCCCATCCGCCGTGGAGTGGGCTGTGCTGTTTGTGTTAGCGTGGCTCTGGGTGGTAGAAGCGCTGCTGGTATCAGCCACTGAATCTGTCTGAGCGCCTGAGGTCGTCGAGGCTTCCGATTGGGTCGTCGAATGGCTTTGAGAAGCCGTGTTTGACTGACTTTGGGTGATGCCTTCCGAAACGGTATTGGATTGGCTGGCAGTTTGCGAGTGCATACTCGAATCAGACGAGCCGCTGCTGTTACTCACTCCATCCGCCGCACCCCAATTGGCATTGCCGCCTACGTTGGCGGACAGGCCCACCCCAGCCGGTGCAATACTTCCACCCACACCGCCATTGACGCCATAGGCAGAACTGTCGGTATGAGAGGTCGCCATGCCGGAGGAATCGGAGTGCGATGATCCGTCGGTTACGGCTGCTCCTTCAGTGTGGGCGGTGCCGTGGCTGATTGCGCTGCCGGCCGTGGAGGCCGATCCCACGGTGTCTGTTTCGGAAACTCCAACCGTATGCGCCCAACCAGTTGTGCTGGCATGCCCGACCGTGTGCGCCTGACCCTGCGAGGCCGCAGCACCATCGGTCGCCGATACTCCCTGGGTGACTCCGCTCGAATGGTTGGTGCCGTAGGATTGGGAAGCGTTTTCCGCCAGACCACCGGTCAGAAATGCCGGCAGGCTGATTCCGAAGGAGGCAGCCCGGGTTCCCAACTGGCGCGAGGCATACACGGAGGTATCCTCCAGCATACCGGACAACATGCGCGTGATATCTTCCAGGCGTATGTGGCTGGTGAGCAGCATCAATAAGAATTCTTCTTCCAGGCTGCTCATGCCGCGAAAAAGCAGTTCGTTTTGTTGAATGGAGTATTGCTGTGCACCCTGACTGCCGGACATTAATGGATCCCGCATGGAAGAATCGCCACCGCGGGCGTTTTCCCGTGGATCCGGGTGCCCGACAGCTACGATGGCATAGGGCATCTGCTCCAACGAGCGCGCCAACCATTGGGCCACCTCAGTCGAAAGCGGCTCCAGGCGCATCTGACGGTAAGCGCCCACCAACCCGGCCCGCAAGGCCGACAGGTCGCGCAAAGAGCGCTGGATGGCTTCTTCTTTCTTAGGAGAAAACGCAGCCACCCCATAGCATTGAACGATCCCGATCTTGGGGTTCTGGAAAACACCGGCAGCCAGATACACCAGGTCGACTTGTGCGCCATACAAGCCACGCAAGACTGTGCGCATCTTCTGCAGCAACCCGGCATCCCGGCGAGCTTCCATGGAGATGTAGCGTAATTGCAGCAGCCGCACCGCCCGGTAACCCTGGTATTCACGCGAGCCCTCCCGTTCGGTGACATGAAAGATCAGGTAGTCGAGCTCATTCCGGTCGTTGAAGTGCAGCTCGGTGCCTTCCACTTCCAGGTCATTGGGAATAGAAAGATGGCCCTTCGTTCTCAGCCAGGGTATTTTTTCGGTCAATTTTCCAATAATCATCGTTCTCTTTTCTCCGTGGTTTGTTCCGCCTCATCAATTCGCCAATCAGAATGGCTGGTGGACTGATGAGGCCGCTCTTGCTTGCGCAAGAGAAGCCCTGGATTGCCTTATTTACCGCACTGTTTCCCACCAAACTGCATCGACCACCTCGTTCGCGTTTGGCTCGACAACCACCACCTG
>DAIQPZ010000135.1:0-7188 GCA_036787065.1 Anaerolineaceae bacterium | reverse complement strand
CCCCGATCGTGCCGACGGTTGGCATCACCAACCCCACCACCGCAGGAGCCACCTGGAGCGGCGCCCAGACCCTGACCTGGACACCCAGCAATACCGCTTCCGGTGATACCTTTACCGTCATGTTCTCAAGTGACGCTGGCGCCAACTGGATTACCCTGGCGGCCAATCTGAGCGGCGTTACCAGCCTGGCGGTCGACACCACCACGCTGCCCAATACCATCCAAGGCATGTTCCGCGTGATCGGCACGGATGGATTTAACACCTTCGAGGCCAAATCGGTCCTAATCACCATCGCCAACGTGGGCACCAAACCCACCGTCCACATCACCGCGCCCCTACCAAGTCACTCGGTATCCTCCGATGGTTCGGTCCTGCTGCAAGGCGAAGGTAATGACGCCACCGACGGCGTGCTACCCGACGACAACTTGAGCTGGTCCGAAGGGATTGTCCCATTGGGTAACGGCGCTTCAATCGTCGCCAACCTGGCGGATGGGCCGCATACAATTACCTTGACGGGCATCAATTTGCGAGGCGATAGCGCCACGACCACAGTCAACGTGACCGTGATCCACAACCCGGTTTATTTGCCAGTCGTTAACAATAAATAAACCTATTACTCAATGGTAATCATTACCTTGTGGCAACGGTTTCGATAAGGTAACCGGTACCACAAAAAAATAACGAAAATTCAGACGGGGATTGGACAGGCAGGGAGACTGTCCAATCCCCAAATTGATCCGGTGAGCGGCCGGAAACGGGTTAAAATGGGGGTAAGTATTCTTGCGCGGGTGTTTGGCCCCAGACATGAAAATAAATAGCTCGTGATCAGACCCATCATTTGAAAAGGACGCCGCATGGCGCAGCTTTCATCCCTTCCAAAAGTTTCTATTATTACCCCATCGTTCAATCAGGGCCATTTCATCGAAGCTTCGATCCAATCGGTGTTGGCGCAGGATTACCCTAACATCGAATACATCCTGGTGGACGGGGGCTCAAAGGACGAGAGCGTCGAAATCATCCAGAAGTACCAGGACAGGGTGGCCTGGTGGATATCAGAGACCGATAAGGGCCATGCCGACGCCTTAAATAAAGGCTTTTCCCACGCCAGCGGTGAGATCCTGGCCTGGCTTAATTCGGATGACATTTACTTCCCCGGCGCGGTTTCGGAAGCGGTTGCATTTTTAAGGGAACATCCTCAAACGGGGATGGTCTACGCCGACGCCGACCTGATCGATGAGAGCGGGCAGACCATCGGCAAGTTCGCCTCAAAACAGACCGACTACCGGCGCCTGCTGCGCGGCTCAGTGCACATTCCGCAGGCCACCACCTTCTTTCGCGCTGACCTTTGGCGCCAGGTTGGGCCCCTATCGCTCACCTTATTCTTCAGCTTCGATTACGATCTGTGGGTCCGCCTGGCTAAAGTGTCGCAATTGAGCTATGTGCCCCGGCGGTGGGCTAATTTTCGCATGCACGAGCTTGGCAAGAGTGTCAAAAATGATGACCGCTGCTACCCGGATATGCTTTTAGTTTACGAGCGCGAGGTGGGCGGGTGGTTCTCGTGGCTGCGCCTGCGCGCGGTCACACGCCGCCTGTTTTACGCCTGGTTGCCCTGGAGGCTGCGCCTTTGGCTGCGCAAGGCGCTCACCTCTTGATATAAAAGAAATGGACTTACCGGGTCTCTTATGAGCAAACGCTCCTGGTTCATCCTGGCGCTTATCCTGGCAGCGGTCGGCGGGTTTTACCTGGCAACCCTGCGCTCCGGGCATCCCTGGGGGGATGATTTTAGCATGTACATCGCTCATGCCAGGAATATCGTTCAAGGTGTGGATTACCAGGCCACCGGTTACATCTACGACCGGATGGTCGCGGTGATCGGGCCACGTTATTATCCGCCTGTTTATCCCCTGACGCTGGCGCCGGTTGTTGCCCTGTTTGGCCTCAACCTGACCGCAATGAAGGTTGAGATCATCGCCTTCTTCCTGCTTTTCCTCTTTGTGCTGGCCTTTTCCTTCCGGCGCGAACTCTCGTGGATTTACCTGGCCAGCGCGGTAACAGTCTTGGGTTTCAACCCCAGTTTATGGGACTTCAAAGACGATCCGACTTCCGACATCCTCTTTCTTTTAATCCTTTACCTGTGTTTCTTTACCATCCAGCGCGTTTATACGCCCGGCCGGGAAAAGCCTCCCGGCCTGTCTTATGGGCTGTTGACCGGCGTTCTGATCGCATGCGCGGACAGCACACGCAGTGTCGGGATCTTGATCTTGCCGGCCCTGGTGATCCTGGACATCGTGCGTACGCGCCGGCTGAGGCTTTTTCCCTGGGCTGCAAGCGCCGTGGCTGGGCTGGGTTACCTGGTCCAAAGCCTGGCCATCCGTGGGCCAAGCGGGTACGAGGACCAGGCAGTTTTTTACCCACGGGTTTTCCCGATCAACCTGCACGCCTATTTTGACGCCCTGGGTTCTCTCTGGTCGAACGGCTATTTTCCAGCCGTCCAAATGGCAGTCTATCTCAGTCTGTTTGGCCTGGCACTGTACGGGGCGATCACGCGCCTGAAACGGGGGATCACCATTTACGAGCTGTTCAGTGTCTTTTACATCATTTTGATCATTATCTGGCGCGCCAACCAGGGTGTGCGCTTCCTGCTTCCGTTGATCCCCTTATTCGTGATCGATCTTTTTGCCGGGCTGCAGCAAATCGGCCGGTCCGCCTGGCCACGCGCTCAAGCCATCCAACGCGCAGCGAGCGTTACCGTTCTGGCGATCCTCGCGCTTTCATACGTTGGGGTGTACAGCAAAACCAGTTTTGGCCCATTCGACAGCGGGGTCGAGAGGCCCGCATCGGTGGAATTGTTTGATTTTATCCAACATAACACCCAAAAGGGAGATGTCATGATCTTCTCCAGGCCGCGCGCGCTGGCGCTTTACACCGGCCGCAAAGCCGCAGGCTATTCCGCCCTGGAAAACGAACAATTCACGATTAATTATTCAAAAGGTCTGGGAGCCCGTTATTTCATCGTCGGCCCGGGTGATAATTATCTGCGGTTGCTGGTCAAGCGTTATCCGGGTGACTTCACGCCCGTGTATAATAATGCCGATTTCAGTATGTACCACTTCTCGACCCCCTGACTTACCCTAGCGGTGGTTGCTCCACTTTATTTTCGGGTTGGTCACGCTTAATCGTCGTGGCAATACCGTATACCGCTCATAAAACCCGGAAATGACCCCCCAGCGCCAGATCATCATCCGGCGTAGTGACAGAAAAACACACCGACGTATGTACCCGGTAGTTCTCCGCCAGCACATCCGCGTCCTTGACGATCAGGTCGCTTTTGGCATCGAGATGCACCGGAAAGCCTTGCCCCTGGGTGACTGCCCACGCCTGCCCGGTCAGATTATCGCGGCGCTCAGCGCGTGTAAGGATCGCTCATCGATCCAAAGCCGATGGCGCCGCGGGTCCGTTACCTGTCGCCTGGTGTGTTATGGACTGGATCTGGCGGATCATCCCAGCCTCCCATCACGAATTGGTGATAAAAAAAGGGTCTCCACGAATTCCCGTGGAATGGGCCGCATTTTTGGGTGTGAGCGCGCGAACGCGCGCTCACACCCAAAAATGCGGAGATTCACCACAGCAATTCCCCAAGACCCTAAAAAAACTATTGGTTCAAAATGCGCTTTCAGCGCATTTTGAACCAAACCCCAACCTTACAGACCCAACGATTTCAACATAGTCCGGACACCTTCAGGCGAACGGTCGGCCTTCATACCGGTGTGCAGCTCCCAGGTTTCAGTGTGGGTGACCGTTTCACCCGGCTGCAGCAGGACCAGTGCGCCGAGGGTCTCGACTTCAATAAACTGGTCGTTGACGTAGACTTCGGTATCGCAGCCAAAATCGACATGCTCCGCCTGAGCTAGGTGCTCGAAACGCTTGACGAACAATACCGCACCGGTCAAATAAGCTGCCCAACCGCCGGGGTTAAGCGTCCCAATCTTACAGGGTGGCAGCCTGGCCGCGCCATCGATCAGAATATAATCATCCCCAAGGTGCAAACGGGGATCTTGCAGACGCGTGTAATTCCAAATAGTGAGTCGCCGGTCGGGTAGAAGTGCAGGTTCAGGTGTACCATGCTGCTGTGGAATGATGGCCGTTCCGCCCAGTTTGAGCTGGGTGATAGCCCAAGGGGCACATTCGACCGCCCACAAGCCCGCATTGGTCAGAGAATGCTGGATGGTCAAACGGGGCGCATCAGGCTCCAGGCGCAGCTGCATGACTTTGAGCATGCCCGAGCCGGCTTCAACGGGTTGGGTCAAAATCACACCATCCGGCAGTTCCTGCACGGATAGGCCCGTATGATCTGGAAGATATGAGCGCGGCATGGCCTCGGGCGCGTGCCATAAACGATGCCCACCAAAAAAGTGGTATTCGCCAAAAGGCGTGTCCATGGTGAAATTGGGGATCTCAACCAAAAGGTTATCGGTTGAGCCCGCAACGCCCAGCCGCACCAGGCGTGGCCCGGCTTCACTTAAGTAATCCACATATAGATACTTATTCTCTAACCGGCGAGCCGGGTAACCATGAAAATCCATTGCATTCCTCCTGAAATGGGATAGAGCCGATCCTGGTGTGAATCAGTCCCTTTGAAAATATTATGGGTCTTCGAGATTTTCCGTGGAATGGGCAGCTTTTTGGGGATTCACCAAACCATTTCTCAAAGAACCCATATTATAAACGTATTCGACCTGGATTGACCGGTGAAATTAGCCGGAGAAGCCCGGTTTAAAGTTTGATTAACATTTGTCCAAATGACCACAACCGGCAAACTTTCTTGTATACTCAATACATAAGTTTCGTGATGGGCGCCTGCTCAGCCACGCGAAGAAAGTTGCCGAATTTTAGGTATTTGTGGGTGCTTCGGACCCGCAAATACCTAAAATTCGAATCTTTTTCACACGAGCCTGAGCAGTTACCGCGATGGTTGCTAATCCCCATAATGATTGGAGTTATGCATGGCTGCTGAGATCCCCCTGTCCCAAAGCCCTGACCGGCTGGCTGAGAGCACCTACAAAAAACGCGTTTTATCCTGGGCCTGGTACGATTGGGCCGATCATGCTTACATCACCACGACCGCATCCACCTTTTTCCCGCCTTATTTTATCGCCATCGCAGCGCCAGCCTTCCTGGCCGCCGGCGCCAGCACAACCGATCAAGCTGCCATGGCGTTGGCCAGAGACACCGCTTCAAATGTTTTCGCGATCAGTGTGTCCATCGCGCTATTTGTCGCCGCCTTACTGGCGCCGGTGCTGGGCGCGTTAGCGGATATCACCGGCCGGCGAAAACGCCTGTTGGTCATCACCACCATCGCCGCCAGCCTGTTCTCGTCACTCATGTTTATTCTCACTACCGGAATGTGGCAGATGGGATTGGTGCTATATTTCTTTTCACAAGTGACCCTGAACTTCTGCCTGGGTTTTAGCAGCAGTCTTCTGCCGCACGTGGCCCGATCGGATGATATGAACCGGGTATCGAGCCTGGGTTATGCGATGGGATATGTGGGCGGCGGCCTGCTCCTGGGAGCGAATACCGCACTCTATCTTCTCTCCGATAAGATTGGCATCGACAGCGGCCTTGTGGTGCGCATCGCGTTCTTATCTGTGGGCGCCTGGTGGATGGTATTCACCATTCCGGTACTGATCAACGTTCCAGAACCAGCCCCGACCCCCCTGTCCCATGGCAGCCGGGGTAATGCCATCGCCGATGCTTTCATCCGCATCAGCCATACGCTCAAATCGGCCAGGCGCTACCAGGAATTGTTTAAAATGTTAATCGCCTTCTGGTTTTATATGGAGGGAATTGGCGCCATCATCCTGTTGGCCACCTCGTATGGGGCCGCCCTGGGCCTGGGCACCGCCATCTTGATCAGCACACTGCTCATGACCCAGTTTGTGGCTTTCCCCTATGCCTTGCTTTATGGACGCATCCCGGTCACCAGCAGCCACTGGCGCAGCGCCTTCGTATCCATGCTGGTGTGGACCGGGGTCACCTTTCCTCTGATGGGACTCTACGCCAATCAAAATGGGGCGGTCAGTATCCCAAACACCTTCATGCTGATTGGCGCGGATCAGGTCCTGGGTCTCTTATTCTCATTCTTCATCGGACGCCACCTGTTGGCAGGTTTTACCAACCGGCTCAACACAAAGCGAGCAGTCATTCTGGGATTGGTTATTTATACCTTGATTCCGATATGGGGCTTCTTTCTCAAAAGTCAGGCCGAGTTTTTTATGATCGGGTGGCTGGTGGGTACCGTACAGGGTGGCACCCAGGCGCTCAGCCGGACCATTTATGCATCCCTGACGCCGCGGGCCAAATCGGGTGAATTTTTCGGCCTGTATGGTTTGAGTGAAAAGTTTGCCGGTATTCTGGGACCCCTGTTATACGGCTTGGTGGGTACACTCACCCACGATCCTCGCGCCAGCATCCTTTCGATTTCAGTCTTTTTCGTCCTGGGGATCGGCATGCTATGGCGAGTCGATGAAAAGAAAGGCGCCGAGCTGGCCGCGGCAGAAGAAGCTCAAATTGAGCTGGCGCACACCGCAGATTAATCGGACAAAATCACATTGATCCGGATGTAAATAATTTGAGAGGTGGGAAGGCAAAGAACCCTCCCACCTCTCAAAATCCCCCCCCAGGCAGTTTGATTTACCTGGCTGGGATGAAGAAAGGGGAGTTATTAAGCAACATCGACGACGGCGCCAGCGGTTTCGAGCTTGCCCTTGGCATCGGCGGCGGCCTGCTTGCTGACCGCAGTCAGCACCTTGACGCCAGCAGTCTCGGCCATCGTCTTGGCATCAACCAGGCCCAAGCTGGTGAGCTGGCGAATGACTTTGATGACTTCGATTTTCTTGGGGCCGGGTTCCTTGAGGACCACATCGAACTCGGTCTTTTCTTCAACCGGTTCGGCGGCAGCAGCGGCAGGCGCAGCAGAAACGGCGGCTACAGGAGCTGCGGCGGAAACACCCCACTTCTCTTCCAGTTTCTTAACCAATTCAGCAGCTTCCAGCACGGTGAGGGTGCTCAGTTCAGCTACCATTTTTTCAAGATCAGCCATTTTAAATCTCCTTGCAAATAATAATATTTTGGTAACTACTCAGCCTTGGAGTGGAAGTTTCCAAATTCGAGATGTTTGCGGGTGCT
>DAIQPZ010000134.1:5362-7232 GCA_036787065.1 Anaerolineaceae bacterium | reverse complement strand
AAGCCGTCAAATTTGGCACGAGTCCGCCGCCAGAGTCGGCGCCCGATGTTGAATATCATACGCGCCCTGTTAGCGCCCATGACATCCAGAGATAAGGTGCCCCCCAGATCCGGCGGCAGTCAGTGTTGCCACAGCCAAACGTGCTTCCGGAAAGATCGGCCGGGTCATAGTAAAGGTACAAAGTTGTGCTGGTCGCTTTTGCGGTTTCAAACAGGCTCAAAAACCCGAAGCTCGCGCCGAATCGGAAGCCGGGTAAGACCACCACGAAATCACATTTCCGCCCACATTGGCCGTAGTGGTGCAGCGCACATGCACTCGCTGGATAAAAACACCCACCTCTACAGGGACGCAGGGAAAAGTTGTCTGCACCGATGATGGGTTGACCGCCGCGTGGACAAACGGCGCTGATAGTCGACCTGCCATCACCACCCCGACTGCTCCAATCAAAAGCAGCATGATGCCAGGAACCGGTTGGGATACCAGGTGTTGTTCGCGGCTTGGGGTGCAAAGTAAGCAAACCCTGGCTGTTTCAATGGACCGGTTAATGATAAAATATCTTCTGTACGTGCACCGCGCCCGTGAACCATCATTACTGTGCACTCAGCATGCTGCGCCTCGCCTGCGGTGCGGACAGGCTGTCCCTGGTGAAGATTTTGAAACAGTTCTTTTTGCTCAGTCATGATTCCCTCTACCCAAATGATAAGTTTATTCTTATCCAGATGGATTAGCTTATAGAACGATTGGATCGCGCTACCGGGATCTACCCACAGGCAGTTTCCCGTTTCGACAGGGAGACAAGGATGGTTATATGGCCGGTTTAAAAGATCTCTTCAATATTTGGAAAAACCTGAAAGAAGTTGATTTACGACCTATCCGGGAGTCAGCCCTTGGCTCGGTGAAGCTGGCTATCGTTGGCCGACCTGGAGTAGGCCGCCATACCCTGGCTAACCAGATGCGCCGCGATCCCCAACAGCCGGATAAGAAAACTCAAACCGCCCTGCTGATTTCTGACCTTAATTCGCCAGATCCGGTAATTGCAGCCGAGTTAATTATCCTCTTGCTAGATGCTACCGCGAATGACTTCAGCCAGGAACAGGCTCTGGCGAAAAGATGGCGTGATGCAGGTAAGAAAGTGCTGACTTTTGTCAACAAAATTGATCTTCTAGGAAACCAGCCGCTAATTTCCAGTTCGGAAGGCTGGCAGATGGATCGGGTCCTGCACGGTTCAATCCTTGACCCGTTTTTCATGCAGCGCGAATTCATTCCGGTTATTATGGAGCTGCTGCCAGAGCGCCACCTGGCTTTAGGCCGCCAATTCCCTCTCTTTCGAGTGTCCATCGCCCAACAATTAATCAACGAATCATGTTTTGCCAATGCTTTCTATTCATTCAGTACAGGCATCGCAGAGGTTGTCCCAATTTTTGACATCCCCTTAAACATTACCGACACAATCGTGCTGACTAAAGCCCAGGCTTTCCTGGTATATAAGCTGGGGTTAGCGTTAGGTTTTTCTACCCGCTGGCAAGATTACCTGGGAGAATTTGGCAGTGTGATTGGCGGTGGGTTTGTTTGGCGCCAACTATCACGCATGTTGATTGGCTTGATCCCGATTTGGGGCATCCTGCCGAAGGTGGCAGTGGCTTATTCTGGTACCTATGTGGTCGGACACGTGGTCTTACAGTGGTATCAGACCGGGCGGCATATAACCAAACAGCAGATGCGCGCTTTGTATACGCAGGCGTTAATTAACGGCAAAAAGATCGCGCAAGGCATGTTGTCCCGGCTGCCTCGCCCGCGGATTAGACAGCGAAAAACCCTTCAAACGCCAGTGCTCAAAATGAAAATCTGCCCGTTTTGCATGAAACCGAAT
>DAIQPZ010000134.1:0-5262 GCA_036787065.1 Anaerolineaceae bacterium | reverse complement strand
GGATCACCCGCCGAAGAAATACAATCCCAAATGGTGATGGGATTGAACAAAACTTCGACATCAATTGAACGGTCAAATCAAAGGGAAGTCTTGTATGGAAAATCCAGGGTATAAGATAGATATCGCTGTAAACATAGCCTTGTGGGCCGATAAACTGCGCGACAATTCGGCGATGGGATTGCTTTTTTCGGAAAACAACTATGATCGAACCCGTTATCGAGCTATTCAGGATATCGCCATGGAAATGGTCGCTCTGGCAACGGGGGAAGACGTAGACGATCTGGAACCTTTACGCTCCACTTTCTTTTCCCGCCCAACTCCTCTCACGGTGGGTGATGCAGCCGTGATTGATACCTCTGGACATATCTTGCTCATGCAGCGCACGGATGACCAAAAATGGGCTATGCCCGGAGGAGCATTAGAAGTTGGTGAGACACCTGCGGCTGGGGTCGTCCGGGAAGTTCTCGAAGAAACCGGGTTACACTGCGAAGTCACGGCTCTCGTTGGCATCTTTGATTCCCGGTTATGGGGATTTGTAAGCAGGAATCATCTCTACGCTTTTACGTTTCTTTGCCGCCCCCTGGATGGTGTTCAACCCCACTACCAGAGTATTGAGACCATCGATATCGGTTGGTTTACAGAAGATGCCTTGCCAGAGGCAATGCATCCTGGGCACCGCTCGCGCATTCCTGCGGCATTTCGAACCTGGCGAGGCGACCAACGCGCCTACTTTGATTCCTAACCCCTCTCTGAGAAAAGGCATTAGAATATAAAACAGCAGGAAACATGATATCACCACCCAAAAAGGTTTTGCTTATGGCATGTTTGGGCTCAGCCTGCTCTGTTTACTGGCCTGGTTGATGAACGTTATGGGGTGGATTCAAATGGGCAGCCCGGTGGGCCAACTGGTCATGGCGCCAGTCTGTCTTGAGTTGGGCATTATGATATTTAAGTCAAAACCGCGAACGAAATAACCGGTGGGCGGTACGCTGTTCAACCGGCTTGCCCCAACCAATCCACCGCCTCGCTTTCCGTATTCGCTACGTGGAACTGCCGCCCGCGGTTGGCCTCCTGGACCATTTCCCCGAACCGCCCCCGGCGCGACAGTTCGGGGGTAATCACCATCGGGGCGCATACGTGGTATATGGCAAATCGCTGCAGCACAGCCCCGCCAGCCCGGTCTTGAGCTGGAAGAACGCGTCCCGCAAATTGCCCTGGTAGATTAACACCCGGTCGGTTTGGTGTTCGCCGCAGGCCGCAACCAGATCCATTGCGCTGGCTTCGCTGACCAGCATCCCGCCATCCGGCAGGCAAAAAAGATACACCCCGGCGGAGTCCGTCACCACCCGGTACGCGATCATACCGTCCCCTCGCCCCAGGGGGCCAATCCCTGGCGCAGCGAATCCACCCAGAGAAGTTCCGCTTCGTATAACTGTATATTATTCTCCGCGATCTTAACCCACAAAAAAGCTTCGCGCGGTGTGCGCGCCAGTACGGCCTCACCCCGGCGACGTTCTTCGCGCTTCATTTTAATCTGCATGCGCACTTCCTCCTCGTAACGGTCCACCAGGTTTAGAATCTCGGCTTGCTCGAGCAGGTCTGCCCAGGTCAACTGGATCAGAAACGCGTTCCTCACCTCAGATGGCTCTGGCATCGTTTTCAACCAATCCAGCACCCCTCCACGGGTAGGCACAAGGCCTACCACTACCACGGCAGATCCCAATCAGCCACTCTTCTAAGTGGTGGTAAAATTTTATCCATGCTGAGTTATCATCTGGGGCAAGGGATCTGGGTGTGGGATTTAGAGCCAAGCATTCTGATCGGGCTGGCAGTCTGGACAGTTGGCTATTTACTCCTGGGTGGCCCTCTGCGCCGGCGCTTCGGCTGGGGCGCCCCGGCGAACCCGGCCCGCCAGATCGCCTTTCACGCCGGCACCCTGTTGGCCCTCTTTGCCCTGGTTTCGCCCCTGG
The DNA here is from genome assembly GCA_036787065.1 of Anaerolineaceae bacterium. GTDB lineage: Bacteria > Chloroflexota > Anaerolineae > Anaerolineales > Anaerolineaceae > JAJYIW01. The sequence continues at coordinate 3,292 of DAIQPZ010000134.1, read as the reverse complement.
ACCACCTGTCGGATACGTTCCTTCTCAGCGCCCATATGCTCCAGCACCTTCTGCTTTTGGCGGGTGCGCCTCCCCTGTGGCTGGCCGGTATCCCGCCCACCTGGTTTGAACGCCTGCGAGTGCCCGGTCTGATCGCGCGGCCGCTGGGCTGGCTCACCCACCCCATCCCTGCCTTTATCCTATATAACACCGTTTTATTCGGCTGGCATATTCCCCAGGCTTACGAGGCAGCGCTCTATCACCCACCGGTGCATATTCTCGAGCATCTCAGTTTTATAACGGTCGCATTCATCGCCTGGTGGCCAGTGTTAGGCTGCTTGCCGCAGGCCGCACCACGCGCCAGCCAACCCATGCAGATGGCCTATCTGTTCTTCCTGATGCTCTCCGGCACCTTGCTGGGCGCGTTCATCGCCCTCAACCGCCATCCCATCTACCCATTCTACCTGAGCGCGCCAGGAGTGGTGAACGGTATGGTCTTGCCTGGCCTGGCCGGTAGCCCGCGCCTGTGGGGGTTGTCACCCATGATCGACCAGCAAATCAGCGGCTTGATCATGTGGATCCCCGGCAACATGATCTATTTCGTCGTAATCATGATTGTGTTTGCCAACTGGCTCAAAAACCAAGAAATAGCCATGCGTGCCGTTGAAAACCTACCACCCGTTCGTTAATCAGAAGATTAATGGATGTGCAATAAAAGGTTATTTTGGTTGATCGTCGTGGGTTTAGTGGGTATCATCCTCGCCTGCAAGAGCGGCGGGCCGGGATAATCGATATGCCACCCCGCGCATGTCATTCTGAGCGGAGCGAAGAATCCCGGACAACCGGCCAGGGAAAATGCCAGGCTGATGACATTTTTCTGACTGCTATTCCGCACTGACGTTGTAATTGGTTTTATTGCTGTGTTTAGTGGGCTTGACGCCGCAGATAGTCTTCGAGCGCGTTGGACAGTTGGTCCGGGCAGGAGGTACCTTTTCCGCCGCAGTCAATGCCCTTCAGTCGCTTGATCACCTCGGTCACAGGCATGCCTTGCACTAACCGGCAAATGCCTTCCAGGTTACCTTCGCAGCCTCCTTCAAAAATGGCCTTCTCCAAAATACCATCCTGGATGGTCAATTTGATGCAAGCAGAGCATACCCGTTCGGGGTAAAAAATAAACTCATTCATACTGCTACCTCTATTGATATAAAGTATCCGAATTTGGGCGTATGCGCTCACTTGTTAAGCGCATACGCCCCAAATTCGGGTTATTACCCATTCACTTGATTGACCAGCAGCCAATAGAAACACAGGTGGATCATCACCTTTTGAAAAGCATCAAAATCTACCGGCTTGACCCCATAGTTGTGAGTTCCCAGGTTGTATGCCGCCTGGCTGCCCTTCTCGGAGTGCAGGAAGGGCAGTTGGGACTTTCCCATGCTGGGAAAGACATCCTGCAGGCCAATCCCTTGGATTTCTGCCCGCTTATAACCGGCCAGTCTGTAGAAGGCGGGGTTGGCGTCAACAAGCTGGCCTGTCTCGGTACAAAAAAAGACACCATTTGGATTCTGATCGAAAAGCAAACTGCTTAAACTTTTCCAGTATTGCGGATCAAACCCTTGAGGTCCTGCACCATTAAAAATCGCTTCCATTAAAATCCTTCCGATGTTATCCACATCGTCATTGCAAATAAGGAACCACTCTCAGGAAAAATGCGACGTGGACCAGGGCGGAATGCGTTTTCCCACAATCCTATTTTACCCTAGCATCGAGAAAAAACGGGCTTGCTTCAGATTAAATCACCTTAAATGACCCACCAAGGGGTCACGAAGGCTTTGGACAGCCTGATTGTCATGCTGAATGGAACCCCGCAGGCTTTGCGAAAGGGGTGATAGATCCCGTCTAGCCACGCCCAAGATTCTTCGGTCGCCAAGGCGCTTACCCAACGGGGTTGGGCCTCTCAGAATGACATTTATTTGACAATGCCCGGGAGATTTCGACTACAATTAACTTGACTAAGAGACAGGCAGGTCCCCCTCCTAATATCCAGGCAAGGTGCAGATTAAACATGTCAGATTGCTCAACCCAATTATCCCGCGTCAGATCGTTAAATCCTGGACCGTCCAGAGCTCGCCAGCGCCAGGGGTTGGCCCTGGGGCCGGTTCTGGTGACTCTGGCCGTGATGGCTATGGTAGCCGGAGCAGCCCTGGCCAGCAGCGGCGGCGATCCAATGGGTCTGGTGGCGCAGGGCACGCGCTTTACCGCCCACGACCCGGCCGGTTCGTGGGGTTACGACGGCCAGTTCTATTACGCCATGGCGCGTTACCCCGATCCGCACGTGGCGGCAACGTTCATCGATGTGCCGGCTTACCGCTACCAGCGCATTCTATTTCCCCTGTTGGCGCGGGGTTTAAGCCTGGGTAACCCGACCTGGCTGCCGTGGGTCCTGATCGCCATCGGACTGGCCGGCCAGGCGCTGGGGACCTGGGCGGTGGCCGCTCTGCTGGCGGCCTGGGGGATCAACCCCTGGTACGCTCTAATTTACGGGTTGTGGATTGGCTTCGCCCTGGGGGTGCGCTACGATCTGCCCGAAACGTTGGCCTTCGCCCTGGCTGCGGGAGGGCTGTTGTCGGCTGAACGCGGCCGCCCGTGGCTGAGCTGGCTGCTCTTTGGACTGGCCATTTTGACCAAAGAGGTTACCGGTGCATTCGTCCTGGCGGCTGTCCTCAGCCTGGCCACCCAGCGGCGCTGGCGCGAGCTGGTTGGGTTAGTCCTTGTGGCCGGGGCGCCCTACATCGCCTTTCAGATCTGGCTGTGGACCACCTTTGGGCGCCTCGGTTTTGACAGTGGCGGGGCGCTGTCAACCCCCTTCTTGATCGTACCCTACATGGGGCTGTGGGGCAGTTGGTTCATGCCTGGTTCGCTACTGCACAAGCTGATGGTTTTCGGGTTGTTCGTGCCGCTGGCGGTGATCCCATCGTTGTGGGGCCTTTGGGCCAGTTTGAAAATGCTGCAAAAGGGCTCACAAGACCCCCTGGTGTGGGGCCTGCTGATAAATTCCATTGCCATCCTACCCCTACCGAATTCCACCTTCAGCGACCCGCGAGGTATGCTGCGCTTCTTGTGCGGCCTGCTCCTTTCGGTTCTCTTATTTTGCGCGCGTTACAGGTCTTGGGATGGTCTGGCGGTCCGGTTGAAGTGGCTGCTGCGAGAACCTCTCTCATCATCCCGGCCTTCTTCTCTCCCCTAAATCAGGGGAGAGAAGAAGGAGGTTTGACCACTGGCATTACCAGCTCATTCTGACCCTAAATCAGGG
>DAIQPZ010000133.1:0-7267 GCA_036787065.1 Anaerolineaceae bacterium | reverse complement strand
TATACAACACACTGCTCGACGTAAATTGATTTATATCGATGACGCAGAAAACCTGCAAGACTTAATCGCTCCGCCCGGTAATAGGCTAGAAGAACTGAAGGGTGATCGGGCAGAGCAATACAGTATCCAAATTAATGACCAATGGCGAATTTGCTTCAAGTGGGTTGAAAATAAAGCCAGAAACGTGGAAATTGTTGATTATCACTCATAAAGGAAAAAATTATGGATAACCTCCTTTCTCCAATACATCCTGGTGAAGTTCTGGTAGAGGATTTCATGAAACCACTCGGTTTGAGCCAATATCGCGTAGCGCATGAAATTGGGGTTACGCCAATTCGTATCAGCCAAATTGTAAATGGTCAGCGTTCAATCTCTGTCGATACTGCCATGCGTTTAGCCCGTTATTTTGGTACAAGCGCGGCAGTCTGGTTACCGTTACAGGTTCGTTATGATCTTGAATTTGCTGAAATTGATTTGAGTGACCGTATCAACCGTGAAGTGAAGGTTCTTCACCAACCAGTTGCTCATATCTAATCAAGAAAGCAAGCCAACATACGCCGTATTAGCAGACGATTGCGGATCATCTTCATGCCGAGGAAGTAAATCCCTTGAGTTGGTCTGTTTAAGAAGGAACAACATTGCGCCAGCGCAATGTTGTGTCTCTCTAAAACGGGTATGCTGTAACCAGTCAAACAAAGAGGAAGGATAATTCCATGAAAGCTACTGATATCTTGAGCTCAGAACACCGCGTCATCGAACGGGTCATTGACGCGCTTGAACAATCATCCGTACGCCTGCAAAAAGGTGAGGCGGTCCGCCCTGAATTTTTCATCGAGGCGTCCGATTTTATCAAGGGGTTCGCGGATGGCTGCCACCATAAAAAAGAGGAGGGTGTTCTGTTCAAAACGATGAACAGCTACGGTATGCCAACTGATGGCAGCCCCATTGGGGTGATGTTGAACGAACACGAACAGGGTAGGGTTTTTACGGCTGGAATGCGTGAGGCTGCGCTCCGGCTCCAGGCGGGAGATGCTCGCGCGGCTTCGGACGTGGTTAAAAATGCCCAGGGATACGCCGCGTTATTGAGGCAGCATATCCTGAAGGAAGACCGGATTTTGTTCCCGATGGCCGGCAAGGTCATCCCGGAAGCGGCTCAGGACCAGGTTCTGGTTGATTTCGAGCGCGTGGAACATGAAGAAACTGGTGCTGGCGTGCATGAAAAATACATGGCCCTGGCGGAAAAACTGGAAAAAGAGGCCGGAGCTGATTAACTGATTAACTGGCAGTCCAAACCAAATATCTGGGCCATTTGCTCCAGGGCGGGCAAGTTTTTTCCAGAGGTGACGATGGTGTGGTGGGAAGACAGCTTCTTGAGAAGGTGGTGGCCGTTGGCCACCCTCACCACCGCTCCGTTGCGGCAGTCAGAATTTTCAAATTGCGCATAGGTTATTAGTTTGCCTTCAACGATCGAGATCGAATCAAACGGCGGCATCAGCTTAACCAAGGTGACGTCGCCTTCGGGCAGGCGCGCATCCAGGGCGTGGGCGTGGTCATTGACAATGGTCAGAACCTTTTCGCGCATCGTCCATTCTGTTGAAAAAGACTGCGGGACGATCCCAAAGTACCCGCAGTGGGCCAACAAAAGATGGTTTTCGGGTTCTGTATCTACGGATGGGAAATAGGGGATATGCTCGTGCTTCAAGGCTGCCATTCCCATCAGGAATGGATACAGGTTGGTCATCATGAATGGCGCTTTGAGGCTGTGCTGGATCAACACCTTGGTCATCATCGAAACCAGGTCGGCTTCGCAGCCCCAGGCGATTTTCTGGTCTTCGAATAACAAATTCCATGCCAGGCATGGGGTGGTATCTGAGAAATGGGATTCGTTCAAACAGTTGATCCCGGCGGCCAGCACCTGGCCATCTTCGTCTACCTCGCGTTTGATCGCCATGTATAGCTTGACGGCGCTAAGAATAGCCTGGCGGCTTAACGAGCTAACCGGAATGCGGTTTTCGATCTGGCTCCAGGCTGTGCTGGCGTCTCCATCGGTGATTTGGCGGGCTGCTTCGCCCAGCTCCCGATAACTTTTCTTAACGATTTGGATGCCAAACTTTTCTTCGAGACGTTCGACGCATTCCTTCTCCCACCAATAAAAGCGTTTAAAGATTTCCGGTTGAAAGCCTTCACCGGGATTATCCTGATACACCAGAAAACGGGAAGATTTTAGACGGCGTTTCAGGGCCAGCGCGTTGCATAAACCACGCGCCTGATCCAGGTTGGCCGGCGCCAGGACTCGGACGCCCTCCGATGCCAGGTACTGGTTGATTTCCCAGTCCCACATTGAGACGGAGCCAAATTCGGAGGTAATCACCAGGATCGGGCGGTCGATGGCTTTGATCGCCTTCCACCGTTTGTAAGCATCACCCAGCATCTGTGGAAATACAACCGCATCCGCATCGTGAGGAAGCGGATCCCCAAGGGGTTGTGGAACCAGAAGGGTTGCTTCCTGCTCTAGCAGCGAATTCAGAATGGCGACCTGGTGTACAAAATCGGGGTCCTGCGGGTCGTTAAAATAGAGGGGGACGAGTTTGGCTTTCATCGCAATCTCCTGGATGGTATTTTAATTTGATTGTACTCGATTGGCGATTGTAATAAACCAAATTGCCAACCCGAATGAACACCCTAAACGACTGAAGGATCCCGGATGGCAGGACGGGATCCTTCAGTCGTTTAGGGAGACACACAAGGGCGCGCAAGGCCTTATGCCCATCGCAAGTCAAGAAAATACTTTCACCAGATGTCAGGAATGGGTAGAAATATATCGTATACTTGGAGAAAGGCAGGTTCAAATCCCCAACTTACGCAGCCAGGTCAGGATCTTTTTCAAGCTCACTCGCATCCAGTTCCTGCTGGGTGGATTTTTGTTATACGCCCTCGGCGCAGCAGAAGCAGCCCATATGGGCATTGCCTTGAACTGGGCTGATTATTTACTTGGACAGGTGGTGGTAACCTCTATCCAGTTAATGGCGCAATACCTGAATGAATATTACGATAGGGAGGTTGACCGCCTGAATGCAGATAACCGCACCTGGTTCTCGGGTGGTTCCGGTATTCTCCCTGCGGGGGATATTTCGCCTTCAATAGTTCTGGCTGCGGCATGCATTTGCTCCGTGGTTGCGGTCCTGACCGGCATCGTTGCCTCTATATTCTCCCCTATCTCTCCCTGGATGATCCCAATTGGACTATTCAGCCTTCTGGGTTCCTGGTTTTACTCGGCTCCTCCTATTTCCTTGATGTCTTCCGGCTGGGGCGAGTTAACCACTTCGGTCATCGTTGCCCTGTTTGTTCCCCTGGCGGGCTTTTTTATACAGGGAGGTTTTGCGCCTGCTATATTATGGCTGGTTTGTATTCCACTGGTTCTGGTTCACATCGCGATGTTGATCTCTTTTGAATTTCCCGACCGTGCTGCGGATCTGTCCGTCGGCAAGAAAACGCTCACAGTTCGCCTCGGTCTTCAAGGTGCGGCCTGGGTGGTAAATGCTTTAATCGGTTCAGCTTTCTTGTTTCTGGCCGTTTATACGTTTTTTCAAAAAAATCCCGGTCAATGGATGGGATTGGCGTTTCCGTTAGCTATCTGGCAAATGGTAATGATTCACAAGGTCATAAATTCACCCAATCGCGCTCATTACCATCTTCTGACAGCAGGTGGTGTAACCCTTTTTGTGCTCATGGTGTTGCTGGCATTGTTTGGTTTTATTTTCATCTTGTAACAGCAAAGTATGTTATAATCTTGCGCTGGCGGTTCTCCGCCATATTCAGTGATCGAGCCTTTTTTGAGCGCCTCGCTGGTTTTGGTGAGGTGCTTTTTTTATGCTTAGGAGACGTAATGATGCTAGAGTTTAAAGATATGGGCCTGCAGCCGCAGCTAATGCAAGCGGTCGAAGACCTGGGGTTCGAGCAACCCACACCCATCCAGCAGTCAGCTATCCCGGCTTTGTTGGAAGGACGCAATGTAATGGGGCAGGCCCAGACCGGGACCGGTAAGACCGCGGCGTTTGTGCTGCCAATGCTGCAGCGCATTGAGCCTGGTAAAAAAGTTGTCCAGGCCCTGATCATGGCTCCGACCCGCGAGCTGGCCATTCAGGTGAGCGAAGCCGCGACCCGCATGGCGGGTCACACCAAACTGCGTGTGTTGACCGTTTATGGCGGGCAGGCGTACAGCTTGCAAACTCGCGAACTGGCACGCGGTGTGGATGTGGTCGTAGGCACACCCGGTCGTTTGCTGGATTTAATTCACAAAGAAGTTCTCGATCTCAGCCATGTCCGTTTTCTGGTTTTGGATGAGGCCGATGAGATGCTCGAGATGGGTTTTATCGAGGATGTCGAAACGATCATGGCTGAAGTGCCTGCCGAGCGGCAGATGGCTCTCTTTTCCGCCACGCTGCCGGATGCAGTGCGTAAATTAGCCAAACGCTATATGGCTGACCCGGTCGAGTTCAAAATTAATCCTTCTCGCGTTACCGTCGCGGAGACCGAGCAGCGTTTCTGCCGGGTGCGAGAAGAGAATAAAATGGACGCATTGATCCGCTTAATGGAAGTGGAAGAAGTCAAAAGCGCCTTGATTTTTGCGCGAACCAAAGCCCGTGCGCAGGATATTGCCGATGGTTTAATCCACCGCGGGTTATCAGCCGAAAGCCTCCACGGCGATCTGAGTCAGGCCCGGCGTGAATATGTCCTGGGGCGTTTTCGCCAGGGCGGGATCACTCTGTTGGTCGCTACCGATGTGGCTGCGCGGGGTTTGGATATTGAAGACATCTCTCACGTGTTTAATTTTGACGCTCCTGGGGATGGCGAAGGTTATGTGCACCGCATCGGACGTACGGGTCGCGCGGGGCGAAAAGGCATCGCGGTGACTTTTATTTGTCCGAGCGAACGTGGGCGTATGAAGGCGATTGAAGCCTACACCCACCAGTCTATCCCCGAGGTCGGCATACCGAACCGGGATGATATCCTGGCCCGCCGGGATGAGCGTTTTATTCAACGCCTTGCAGATAAACTTGGCAAGGGTTCAATTTCACACGAACGTGACCTGATCGCCAAATTGATGAGCACCAGTTTTGACGCGATCGAGATTGCTGCCGCGGCGATCCAGCTTGCCCGCGCCGGAGAAGGCGAACTCCCGATTAAGGAGATTCAAGCGCTGCCGGCTGAAAGAGAAGAACGGGTTGGAATGCGGGCGCATCCACGCGACCGCGAATCCGCGTCCCGCGGAACCTCGCCTTACAGCGCATCACCCCGTAGTAAAAACCCCAAATGGACCTCAAAAGAAATGGTAAAGGAATGGCGCGGGGATGCAGTTGCAATGGGCGGCCCGAATTTCCCCCATTCGAGCAAAAAGATCCATGGTGGTGAGGCCGGAATGGTGCGCCTGCGCATGAATCTGGGTGTCACCCAGGGCCTGCGACCCAGCGATGTGGTGGGGGCGATTGCCAGCGAAGTGGGCATTCCTGGTCGGGCCATCGGCCAGATTGATATTCACGAGAACCATACCTTTGTGGACGTGGCCGAAATCCATGTGAACCGGGTCCTGGAAGTGAGCAGTGGTCAGTACTCTTTACGTGGTAAAGCAGTTTTACTGACCCTGGCAAATTAATTAGAAAACTAACAACTAAAAGATGGGTGTTTCTAAAAGATGGGCTTTCCCATCAGGAAGCCCCATCTTTTTTGATTCAATCCTTCATCGTCTACGATCCAGATGATGTGCCCGTGCATATTTACTGTGAGTTGGGCATAACGGTCGAGCGAGCCTGACCATCGAGATCGATGAGTTTGGCCACATTGTCCATTTATTATCCACCCCGCCTGAGCTGCGCGTGTTCCACCTGTGAAATAAACGCGAATAACCCAGTAAAAAGTGAAATCTAAAAACTATACCCTTTCGACCTTGATTCACGTAAACACTTGTAAGCCATTTAGCCTGGATGTACAATCTTGACAGACCAGGTGGTCAAACCGCCTGACAATAGGTAGGGAAAAGTAGAGGAGACAAAAGGTGACCAAGAAGACCGTTGTTTTTATCCACGGTATGTATATGACTCCTTTGTGCTGGGAACATTGGGTCGACTACTTCCAAAGCAGAGGTTACACCTGTCTTACCCCTGCATGGCCTGGCAGAGACCAACCCGTAGAGACCTTGCGCAAGAATCATCCAGACCCACAATTGGGCCAGCTTACTTTGAGTGCGGTATTGCAATCCATGACTCAGACGATACAGGCTTTGGATGAAAAACCCGTCTTGATCGGTCATTCGATGGGTGGGTTGATCGTCCAGCTCTTGCTACAGCGCGACCTGGCGGCTGCCGGGGTTGTGATCGATTCTGCGCCGCCTCAAGGGGTCTTCTCAATCAGTTGGTCGTTTCTAAAATCCAACTTTCCACATATTAACCCAATGGCCGCGCAGGATCAGCCCATCGCCATGTCGTTTGAACGTTTCCAATATGCGTTTGCTAATACACTGTCTGCCAAGGAACAGCGCGCCGCATACGATACCTATGTGGTACCCGAATCACGGCGAGTGCCGGCCGAATCGTTGACGTCTGTGGCGCACGTTGATTTCAAACGGGCGCACGCGCCTTTGTTAATCATCGCCGGATCAGCTGATCATATTATCCCAGCATCCCTTAACCGCACCAATTATGCCCGCTACCGTGGAACCGATTCGGTTACTGATTTCAAAGAATTCCCCGGACGGACGCACTTTATTATCGGGCAGGGGCAATGGGAGGAAGTTGCCAGTTATATCCAGACATGGATTACGCAGCGATAGATTAATTGTAACCACTCAACAGTGAGAAGAGAGTCCATGAATTTGAGGTGTTTGCGCTTGCTTCGAAGCAACCGCAAACACCTCAAATTCAAGTCTTTTTCACGAAGGCCTGCGTAGTAACGATCCGTCATAAATAATATTAGGAGGAAAACGCATGGGGTTACGCCTGGAAAGGGTCGGGTTCTTTGTCAACGACCTGGGGAAAATGGTGGTATTTTACCGGGATGTTCTCGGGTTTCAGATCGACTGGGATTGCCAGGGGCCCTATGCCGAATTTCAGAATGACGGCGTGCGTTTTTCTATGTACGAGCGGTCACAACTGCTGGCGTTACTCGGGCGGAAACCGGATTATCCAAAAGGGTTAAACGGCGCCTTCGAGCTGGCGATCGATCTGCCCACGTCTGCTGAGGCGGACCAGACCTATCAGCGGGTGGTCAATGC
>DAIQPZ010000132.1:0-7277 GCA_036787065.1 Anaerolineaceae bacterium | reverse complement strand
CATTTATATGATCTTGATGCTGCCGTTGGGCATCATTTATTTCACCCTCTTTGTGATGCTGATATCACTCGGCCTGGCTCTGATCGCTTCTCCCATTGCTGAGTTGGTATTCCGTTTCCCACTCATCATGATTAATTCGGCTCGCTATTTCACCCCATATTGGCAGATGCCATTTTGGATGGCTGGCGGGGTGCTGCTCCTGGTGACCAGCATGCATTTTGCGAAATTGCTTGGGCGTTTGCAGGGAGCGTTTGCCAAGGTGATGCTGATGGGTGATTAAAGACGTTGATTTTTTAAGCGTTTTATGGGATAATTTGTACAATCTATGGCTGTAAATTGGTGGAAATTATCTCCACCGGTATACAGTCATCCTAAATCAAAAGCGATGATGGAAACGAGTAAGCCAGTCGAGGCTGCCAGCGAGTCCGGGAGTGGTGTGAGCCGGGCCAGTGGAGATGGCTGAAAATCCTTCCGGAGCAGCAACCTGAAAACAGTTTTTTTGTGAGTAAGCGCGCCGGTTTCAACGACCGTTACCCCGCTTGTGGATATATGCCAGACCTGTTTAACAGGGAACGGCCCGCATCCAGCAAAGGTGTCCATTTTTAAAATGGGAACCAGGGTGGTACCGTGGGAGTCTATTTCTCTCGTCCCTGACCGGGGACGAGAATTTTTTATTAAAACACAAGAGGTTGTCCATGGCTTTCAAAGAAATTCCATCTAAAGTTGATTTTCCGGCGCAGGAAAGGGCGCTTCTCCAGTTCTGGAAGGAGAAGAAGGCTTTTGCCCATTTACGCGAGCTGCACAAAGACGATCCACACTGGTCGTTCATTGATGGACCGATCACAGCCAACAACCCGATGGGCGTGCACCACGGTTGGGGACGCACCTATAAGGATTTATTTCAGCGCTTCTGGGCGATGCGTGGACATCAGCTGCGCTACCAGAACGGCTTTGACTGCCAGGGGCTGTGGGTTGAGGTCGAGGTCGAGAAGGAAAAGGGCTTTAAGAGCAAGAAAGATATTGAATCCTACGGTCTGGATAAATTCGTGCTGGATTGCAAAGCCCGCGTGCTGCGCTACGCGGCCTACCAGACGGAGCAATCGATCCGATTGGGGTATTGGATGGATTGGAATGACCCGGATGGCCTGCGCGACCTGGCAAAGCAATTATTGGCCAACCCGATGCAAAAAGTTACCTTTGATGGACCGGAAGGTCTGGTGACCGATTCGGTCGAGATGATTGTCGGGCGGTTGGGCCTGCCAGAGACTGCCGGGAGCTATTTCACTTTTTCTAACGAAAACAACTATATGATCTGGACCTTTTTGAAGAAATGTTGGGAAAAGGGCTGGCTCTACCGCGGCGCTGATGTCATGCCGTGGTGCCCGCGCTGCGCCACCGCGATCAGCCAGCACGAGATTGTGACCGACGGTTACGCGGAATTAACCCACAACAGCGTGGTCTTGCGCTTCCCCCTGCGCGGCAGGCCGGGCGAGTCGCTCCTGGTCTGGACCACCACACCCTGGACGTTGAGCAGCAACGTGGCTGTGGCAGTCGGCGCCGAGTTGGATTATGTGAAAGTAAAACAGGGCGACGAATTTTTCTACCTTTCCAAGGGCACGCTGCACATGTTGAAGGGCAGTTATGCGGTGGTGGGTGAGCTCAAGGGGACCGAAATGGTGGGTTGGACCTACGACGGCCCATTCGATGAACTGCCCGCGGCTAACCAGCCGGGTGGTTTAACCCAAATGGACGAGTTGATCAAAAATATCCCTCAAACGGCCAAGGAGGCCCACCGGGTGATCTTATGGGATGAGGTCGGTGAGGCCGAAGGGACCGGCCTGGTCCACATTGCCCCTGGATGCGGCGCCGAAGACTTCGTATTGGGAAAAGAGTTTGCCCTGCCGATGGTCGCTCCGCTAGAAGAGGAGGGGCATTTCTTACAGGGTTTCGATTGGCTTTCCGGGATGCACGTGTCCGAGGTTTCTCAGCCTATATTTAAAAATCTGGAAGCCAAAGGCCTGCTTTACCGCGTGATCCCATATACCCACCGCTATCCCACATGTTGGCGCTGTAAGACCGAGTTGGTGTTCCGGTTGGTGGATGAGTGGTTTATCTCGATGGGGAAGGTTTATGATAAGCCGCGCAGTGAGCTGACGGCTGAAGAAAAAGCGAACAGCCTGCGCTACCAGATCATGGATGTGGTCGACCAGATCCGCTGGATCCCGGAATTTGGGCATTCACGCGAGATGGACTGGTTGATGAATATGCACGATTGGATGATCAGCAAGAAGCGTTATTGGGGGCTGGCCCTGCCGATCTGGGTTTGCGATGACTGCAAGCATTTCGATGTCATTCGCGATGAAAAAGAGCTGAAATCGCGCGCCGTTTCGGGTTGGGAGAAGTTCGAGGGGCATACACCTCACCGGCCTTACGTGGATGAAGTCAAACTGGCCTGCCCGCACTGCTCCGGCACGATGACGCGCGTGACGGATGTGGGCAACCCCTGGCTGGATGCCGGTATTGTGTCTTTCAGCACCCTGCGTTACCGCACGGACCCCGACTACTGGCGCAGTTGGTATCCTGCCCACTGGATCAGCGAGTCATTCCCCGGCCAGTTCCGCAACTGGTTCTACAGCCTGCTGGCGATGGCGACCGTGGTCGATCAGTCCGCGCCATTTCTGCAGAATTTTGGTTATGGAACCCTGCTGGCGGAAGATGGATCGGATATGCATAAAAGCGCGGGCAATTCGATTGAATTCAACGAGGCCGCCGATAAAATGGGGGTGGACGTGATGCGCTGGATGTACTGCGCCCACAAACCCGAGACCGACCTTCTGTTTGGGTACAAACGGGGTGATGAAGTCCGCCGGTTGTTCCTGTTACCTTTGTGGAATGTGTACAGTTTCTTTGTCACTTATGCGAATCTGGACCGGTGGACTCCTTCCGATGCTGGTTTCGATCCACAATTCCCCGAGGGCCCAACGCCCGGCAGCAGCGCTTTATTGGACAAGTGGATTTTAGCGCGCTTGAACCAGGTGACTCAAGATGTCTCCAAGTTTCTAGAAAATACTGATCCCATGGCTGCGACCGGCGCGATCGAAGTTTTCCTGGATGATCTGACCAACTGGTACGTGCGGCGCAGCCGCCGCCGGTTCTGGAAGAGCGAGCATGATGCGGATAAAAATTCGGCTTACTCTACCCTGTATCATGTGCTAGTCAAACTGATCAAGCTGCTGGCCCCTTTCACTCCGTTTGTCACAGAAGCCATGTACCAGAACCTGGTTGTATCGGTTCAAAAACAGTCCTATGAAAGCGTCCATCACAATGCCTGGCCAAAACCAGACATGGCAGCGATCGATGATGAAAACCTGCACCAGATGAGTCTTGCCAGGCAAATCGCCAGCCTAGGTCTGGCAGCCCGCAGCGGTGTCAACTTGAAAGTTCGCCAGCCTCTCGCGAAGGTTCTGGTGTACGCCGGCCAGGTGACTTTAAATGCCGAGTTGGTCGAAATTGTCACCGATGAATTAAATGTGAAAGCGCTCGAGTTCGTGGAGCAGGCCGATAAGCTGGTACATTACCGTGTGCTGCCGGATAATAAGCTCCTCGGACCGCGTTTTGGCGCAAAATTCCCAGCGGTGCGATCGGCGCTGGCGGCTTTAGATCCTGCCCAGTTGGTCCATACCGTTCAAGCCGGCAAGCCGGTGAATCTGGTTGTGGATAATGAGGCAGTTTCTCTTGAAATCAATGAGGTTTTGATCCAGACCCAACCCGTCGAAGGGCTGGCGGTGATGGCTGACAAGCTGATTACCGTGGCGATCGATACGGTGATCACCCCAGATCTGCGCGCCGAGGGTCTGGCGCGTGAGGTTGTGCGCCGGATCCAGGCGATGCGTAAGGCAGCCGGGTTTAACATTGAAGATCGCATCACCACCTATTATCAGGCTGAGTCCTCCTTATCCAAAGTGATCCAGCGCTGGAACGATTACCTGTGCAGTGAAACTCTGTCTACCCGTATCCTCCCAATCCAGGCGCCAGAAGGAGCTTATACCGAGAGCCATAACCTGGAAGGCGAAACGTTGGTGCTTGGGGTGACCAAGAATTCGAAATAATCTTGTTTTGTAACTGCTCAGGCATATGAGAGAAAGCCCCGAATTTGAGGTAATTGCGGGTGCGGAGCACCCGCAATTACCTCAAATTCGGACCACTTTCTTCTCATGCCTGAGTAGTTACCTTGTTTTTTTCATCCCCACCCTACCCCCCTGGCGATTAATTTCCGCATAACCCAATTAATCCGGCTGGGGGGAGGGCATAAGTCACAAAGGACGGAGAGGCTATCAGACCTTCCGTCCTTTGTGACAATCCTCCCCGCCCTGCAATTATCCGTGATACTGGTGTCCATCCCGGTCGAATATCCTCTCGTTTTAGGGTAAAATGAATCATAATTGCTCGGACCATTTAGAAAAGCACCGAATTTAAGTGGTTTGCGGTTGTTTGGAAAGCGCCTGAACCGCGAATCCGGATTTTTTTACAAGGTCCTATGCAATTGCGATGGATTCGGATCAAGATTTTTTGGAGGTAGATTTGAAGAGGACTTTACGAGATTATGCCTTGTTGCTGCTGATCGCGGGCATTATTATCGGTTTTGATCAATGGACAAAGGTGTTAGTACGGACGAAACTTGAGTTTGGCGGAATTTGGGCGCCGTGGGATTGGCTCCTGCCCTACGCGCGCATCGTCCACTGGAATAATTCGGGTGCGGCATTTGGCATACTCCAGGGACAAAGTCTTTTATTTACTATATTAGCCTTTCTTGTTACCGGGGTGATCATTTACTATTTCCCCCGTGTGTCACCCCACGATTGGACACTGCGCCTGGCAATGGGTCTTCAGTTAGGGGGCGCGATGGGTAATCTAATTGACCGGTTGACGATGAAGGGACAGGTGACCGATTTCATATCCGTAGGTTCATTCGCAGTTTTTAATGTGGCCGATGCGAGCATTACTGTAGGTGTTGCCATCTTATTGGTCGGTGTGTGGATCAAGGAATTACAAGATAGGAAGGTCAGCCAGTCGGTGGCTTTGAATAACCCGGTCTCGGTTAATGGTCCCATGATTCCCGATGCAATTGAAGATGAAAAGCAAGCCAAGTGAAAGACCAGATCTATATTTTCAATTATCAAGGCCCAAAAGGCCAACGCCTGGATAAATTTCTGGTTATTATGCTGCCAGATTTATCCCGATCACGTTTACAAGGGTTAATTCAGGACGGTTTTGTCACCGTTGAAGGCCGCGTGGCTGCTAAAGCCGGTTTTTCATTGGCTCCGGGCCAGGAGATCAACCTGCGACTGCCTCCACCTGAACCCACGAAGCTCATTGCAGAGGACATCCCAATAAAAGTGGTTTTTGAAAACGACGATGTGATTGTTATGGAAAAACCCGCCGGTATGGTGGTCCATCCGGCAGCCGGGCATTACCAGGGCACATTAATCAATGCGGCCCTGGCTCTGGCGCCAGAAATTGAAGGGGTGGGTGGGGAACGCCGCCCGGGCGTGGTTCATCGCCTGGACAAAGATACTTCAGGCATTATTTTGATGGCAAAAAACGATCGGGCGCATCGATGGCTGTCGGAACAGTTTAAGTCACGGAAAGTGACAAAAATCTATTGGACGCTGGTGGATGGGCATCCACCGACCCCGGAAGGGCGTATCGAGGCTCCGGTTGGCCGAGATCCGTCTCATCGCCAGCGCATGGCGCTGGTCCCATTGGGAAAAGGGCGTGAGGCAGTGACGATTTACCGCAGCCTGGAACGCTTCCCTGAACATGAGCTGCTTGAGGCACATCCAATTACCGGCAGAACGCACCAGATCCGCTTGCATATGGCCTTCATTGGCTGCCCAGTTGCGGGTGATACGTTATATGGACACCATCACTCCAGTCTGGATCTAAATCGTTTCTTTTTACACGCCTATCAATTAACGGTTGTGTTACCAGGTGAAAAAAATCCACGTACTTTTGAGTCCCCTTTACCTCCTGAGTTGGTGCGTGTTCTGAATGATTTAAAGCGCTAACCTGATCCCATGGCCAGATTAATAGTCTTTTCACTGCTTTCACGGTGAAAGAGTGGCTTCTTGCCGGCCAGATGAGGTGATCGTATGGAGAAAATAATGGAAAAAATCGATCTGAGATCAGATACCGTTACCCAGCCTACCCCGGCCATGCGTAAAGCGATGGCAAAGGCTGAGGTCGGCGATGATGTATACGGTGAGGATCCCACTATTAATCGCCTGCAAGAACTAGCTGCAAATAAGGTAGGCAAGGAAGCAGCTTTGTTTGTTCCATCGGGAACGATGGGTAACCTGGCTGCTGTCCTGACCCACTGCGGCCGGGGCGATGAAGCCATTATGGGCAATCTTGGGCACACATTCCTTTTTGAGGCAGGGGGTGTCTCGGCCTTGGGTGGGGTATTCCCTTCTATTTTACCCAACCATGCGGATGGGACGATGGCTTTAGACGATATTCGTGGGGCCATCCGGGATGACAACGTCCATCACCCCATTTCAAGATTGGTGATCCTTGAAAATACACATAACCGGTGTGGGGGAGTGCCTGTTTCGGTGGCATATACTCGGTCTGTGGCCGCCCTGGTCCATCCATATGGATTAAAAGTACACCTGGATGGTGCGCGCATTTTCAATGCGTCCGCCGCATTGAATGTAGACGCCCGGGAATTGGCTGCGCCAGCCGATTCAATTACATTTTGTTTGAGCAAGGGATTGTGTGCCCCGGCTGGTTCATTATTATGTGGTTCGCGAGATTTTATCAAAAACGCGAGGCGCATTCGAAAACAGTTAGGTGGGGGCATGCGCCAGGCCGGTATTCTGGCCGCGGCGGGGATCATTGCCCTGGAGCAGATGGTCGATCGCCTGGAAGAAGATCATATTAGAGCCAGGCACATCGCTGAGAAGTTAACCACAATTCATGGGATCGAACTTGATATTGGTATGCCCGCTTCGAATATGGTTTTCTTGAAACTCGCGGACACAGTCAAAGTAAATACCGATCAAGTCGTTAGCCTATTGGCCGAAAAAGGGGTCCTGGTAGGTGCGGTCAGCCCGAGGAAGCTCCGCCTGGTGACGCATTATTGGATCCGCGAAGAAGCGGTTGATCAAGTCTTCACTGCGTTCCGTGAGGTATTTTTGGCGTTCACGCATAAATGATATAATCTAATTGTTCAGCCATGTGGAGAAAGGCGCCGAATTTTGAGTGTTTGCGGGTGC
>DAIQPZ010000131.1:0-7303 GCA_036787065.1 Anaerolineaceae bacterium | reverse complement strand
ATGTCAGCCAGGCACTGGTTTGGGGCCAGGAGAACACGATCACCATCCGCATTGGCTCGTCCGTGCAGGCAGCGCGCTTGAAAACCTACGACGCCATCCAGATGAGCTGGGAACACCGCTACGAGGGGCTGTACCTGCGTAAACCATCTCACTGTTGGGGCTGGGACATCCTCCCGCGGTTGGTCACCGCCGGGATCTGGCGTTCGATCCGGCTGGAGGCTCACCCTGCCGACGCGATCGAGGCGATGTATTTTTGGACGGCCTCGATTGACGATCAATCAGCCACCCTGGGCGCAGCTTTTCAGTTTCGCACAGGCCGTCGCAGCCTGGATGGGCTGACACTGCGCTTCAACGGCGTCTGTAGAGAGCATTCATTCACTTATGATTGGCCGGTCGAGTTTATCGCTGACAGTTGTTTTATCCCGGTGGCTGACGCGCAGTTGTGGTGGCCGAAAGGATACGGAGAACCGGCTTTATATACGATCACGGCCCAATTACTGCTAGAAGGTGAGGTGCTGGCCGAACGGCAAGAACGGGTGGGGATCCGGCGCATGGTCGTTGATCGGACCGAACTCGCCGGGAAGGTGTGGGCTTTCAAAGGATCCGCGACATCACCCGCGCGCATCGATGTCGCCCCAGACCCCGACAGCCATTTTGTGGTGAAGGTCAATGGGCAGCCGGTGATGGTTAAGGGGACCAACTGGGTGCCTGTGGATGCGTTTCACAGCCGCGATCTGGCGCGCATTCCGGCGGCTTTTGAGCTCGTGAAGGACCTTGGCTGCAATATGATCCGCTGCTGGGGCGGTAACGTCTATGAAAATGACCTGTTCTATGACCTGTGTGATGAAAATGGGGTGATGGTCTGGCAGGATTTTGCCTTTGCATGCTGCCGTTACCCGCAGACGGACGATTTTTTGGCGGTGGTACGCGATGAGGTGGAAAGGGTGGTCACACGGCTGCGCAACCACGCCAGTCTGGCGATCTGGTGCGGCGATAACGAGATCGACATGGGATACCTGACGGATGGGCTGCTGCCCGAGGCCAACCGCCTGACACGAGAGACCATCCCCCAGGTGTTGAACCGGTTAGACCCACGCCGTTCTTACGTACCCAGTTCGCCTTATGCGCCGTTAGCGGTGGTCAATGCGCCTGACCCGTGGCAGGCGACACCCGAGCAGCACCTGTGGGGGCCGCGTGGTTATTACAAGAGTCCATTTTACACAGCTCACAGCGCGCATTTCATCGGCGAGATTGGCTATCATGGCTGTCCAAACGTTTCATCCATCCGCAAATTCATCTCGCCCGAGTCGCTCTGGCCGTGGCAAAACAACGACGAATGGCAAGTGCATTCGGTTTACCACTGGCGGGCGCACAAGATCGAGCGAGACCGGATCGCGTTGATGGCCAACCAGGTGAGAGAGCTGTTTGGCCAGGTCCCCGAAACGCTGGAGGAGTTCGCACTGGCCAGCCAGATCACTCAGGCGGAGGCTAAGAAGTTTTTTATCGAGAGCACCCGCCTGCGCAAATGGGGAACGAGCGGGATCATCTGGTGGAACGTTTTGGATGGCTGGCCGCAGTTTTCGGACGCCATCGTGGATTATTATTTCGTTAAGAAACTGGCTTTTCATTTTATCAAGCGTGTCCAGGCGCCGGTGGTGGTGGTGGTCGGCGAGGCGGATGAAAAGGGGCAGCACCCGGTGGCAGTCTGCAATGACAGCCGGTTGGATGCGGACCTGAGCTACCGGGTATGGGACGCCGACAGCCAGGTAACCCTGTCTCAAGGTCAATTTACCTGCCCGGCGAACCAGAACTGGCAATTAGACCGTTTGGATGGCTCGGGTGGAAGCCAGCGCATGCTTTTGATGCAGTGGACGACGGGCGGGCAGGTCTATGGCAGCCATTATTTAATGGGTAAAGCGCCCTTTGCCCTGACCGATTACAGGCGCTGGTTGGGGCTGATCGCGGCGCTCCCGGGTGGGTTTGACGCGCAAAAGGTAGGGTTATGAAGGCGATGTGCGTTTCAATTCGTTGATTCAATTCTGTGGAGAGGAACCTACCCCCGGCATACGAGAACCTACCCCCGGCATACGAGGAACCTACCCCCGGCATACGAGGAACCTACCCCCGGCATACGAGGAACCTACCCTCGGCATGCGAAGAACCTACCCCCGGCCCCTCCCTAAAGGGAGGGGTGCAAAGGTATAATTTATTCGATTTGATGTTTCCCGCCATTCATAATTAAATATATTTCGCTGGAGGAGTTTATGGAAAAGCCACAAACCATTATTGGGGCAGGATTGAAAAATATTCCCTGGGAAGAACGCCCGGCCAACAAACTGGACGTGATCTGGCGCTACAGCCACAACCCGGTCATTCCAAGAGACGCCATCCCTACGTCTAACAGCATTTTCAACAGCGCGGTGGTGCCTTTCAGGGATGGTTTCGCGGGTGTTTTCCGCTGCGACAACAAACGCCGGGATATGAATATCCACAGCGGTAAAAGTGCGGACGGCATCCATTGGACGATCGACCCTGAACCAATCGTGTTTATTGGCGATCCGGATGTCATTAAAATGGAATACCGCTACGACCCGCGCGTGGTGTGGATCGAGGACCGCTATTACGTGTCCTGGTGCAACGGTTACCACGGACCGACGATTGGGATTGGCTATACTTACGACTTCAAGATTTTTTACCAGCTCGAAAATGCTTTCTTGCCATACAACCGCAACGGCGTGCTTTTCCCGCGTAAGATCAACGGCAAATATGCCATGTTGAGCCGGCCCAGCGACCGCGGTCACACGCCTTTTGGGGATATGTTCTACAGTGACAGCCCCGACCTGGCCTATTGGGGGCGCCACCGCTTTGTGATGCAGCCGAAAGGCGGATGGCAAAGCACCAAGGTTGGGCCAGGACCTACCCCGATTGAGACTCCTGAAGGCTGGCTTTTGTTCTATCACGGCGTACTCACCTCGTGCAACGGCTTCGAATACAGCTTCGGCGCCGCCATCCTTGACCTGGAGCAGCCCTGGAAGGTGCTTTACCGCACAGGGTCTTATTTGCTTGCTCCAGATGCGATCTACGAGCGGGTGGGCGATACACCCAACGTGGTTTTCCCCTGCGCCGCACTGGCGGACGCGGACACAGGGCGCCTCGCCATTTATTACGGCGGAGCCGACACCGTGACTGGACTTGCCTTCACCCAGATCGACGAATTGATCGAAGCGATCAAAAAGGATTCTGACGTTTAGTTTCCTGACCCCTCGATTTCCTAACCCCTCGGTCCCCTTCCCGCGTCGGGAAGGGGAAGGGGAAGGGGTGGGTCTCCTTGAGCTCGCCGTTTCGGAGAGAGGGCCGGGGTAGGTTTAATGTCGAAGCGCGATGAAGCCCTCCATTTTTTAAACTTCTAGACACGCACCGGCTTCTGTGGTACATTCTTTTGGTTTGCACCCCATCCCCAACCCTGGAATAATATCGTGAACCCGTCCCCATCCGAACTGGCCGAAACTGAGAAGCGCAACCGGCATAATTTTATCGTCAACATCCTGGATGGGACTAATTTTTGGCTGGGTTACAGCTTTATCGCGCCGGGTGTGATTTTACCCCTCTACGTCAGCCATTACACCAGCAGCACATTTTTAATCGGCCTGGTGACGGTGATTTCGACGATGGGCTATTTCCTGCCCCAATTATTCACCGCGAACTGGGTCCAGCGCCTGCCGGTCAAGAAGGTGCTGCCCGTCAACGTGGGTTTGTTTACTGAACGGCTGCCTTTGTTTCTTCTGCCGTTGGCGGCGTTGATATTTGCCAACAATCCCCGCCTGGCCTTAATCCTCTTCTTTTTACTCTTCGCCTGGCACTCGTTTGGCGCGGGGATCATTGCCGTGGCCTGGAATGATATGATCGCCAAGATCATTCCGATTGAAAGGCGCGGGCGCTTTATGGGGATCACAGGCTTTGGCGGACAGACAATGGGTGTGGTGGGGGCCAGCCTGGCGGCCTGGCTGCTCGACCATTATGCCTTCCCGCGAGGTTACGTCTACAGCTTTGCCATCGGCGCATTTTTTATCTTCATTTCCTGGATTTTTATTGCCCAAACGCGGGAGCTGCCGGTCAAGACCCAGGAGAAGCCCGTCTCCAACCGCGAGTTTTGGTCCAAGCTGCCGGCACTCTTGAAATCCGACCCAAACTTTTCCCGCTTCGTTTTATCGATGATCGTGGTCAACCTGAGTGGTCTGGGCTGGGGTTTCCTGGCGGTGTACACCATGAAGCATTGGAACCTGCTGGATGGGGATGTGAGCCTGTATAACATCACTTTGCTGGTGGGCATGGCAGCGGGAAATGTGGTCTTTGGCTGGTTGGCCGACCGGCGCGGATACAAATTGGTGATTGAAATCAGCGCGTGTGTGGCGATCCTCGCCATCATCCTCACCATCCTGTCGCCTTCCGCCATCTGGTTCCACCTGGTTTTTTTGTTGCGCGGGATCAGCGCGGGAGGATTTTTCCTGGGGACGATGATCGCATTAGAGTTTGGGCCAGTAGCCGTCCGACCGACTTATATCGGTTTAAATAATACCAGTTCAGGCATTATAACCGGCGTTGCCCCAGTCATTGGGGGGTTGTTGGCCGGGACTATTGGATATTCTGGCATGTTCCAGGTGGCCGCAGTTTTGGGCTGCCTCGGTTTGGTCATTCTTCATTTCCTGGTGATGGAACCCAGGAGTGTTAAAATTAAGGTGGAAAGGAAAATTACCGTATGAAAACTCTATCTTTGACTGGCGCCTGGGAATTCCGACAGGCTGGCACGACCGAATGGGTTAAAGGCCATGTCCCTGGGGGAGTCCACTCTGATCTATTGGCTGCCGGAAAGATCGCTGACCCGTTTGTGGCCGACAATGAAAGCCGGGTGCAATGGATTGGCAAGACAGATTGGGAATACCGCCGAGTGTTCCAGGTTTCACCCGATCTGATGGGCGAGGCAACCGTCTTTCTGAACTGTGATGGACTGGATACAATCGCTGAAGTGAGCGTGAACGGCCAAAAAGTGGGCAGCGCTCAGAATATGTTCGTCACCTACCGTTGGGAAATTAAACGCTTGTTGAAGGTGGGCTCGAATGAAATCAGCGTTGCCTTTAAAGCCCCTGTCACATACCAGGCGGAGCGCGAGGCGTCGCGAAAAGCGCGGGGTTTGAACCCTACCGTGGGTGACGGAACCAACATCCGCAAGGCGCCCTGCCATTTCGGTTGGGATTGGGGTCCCAAGCTGCCGGTGATCGGAATCTGGAAAGACATCCGCCTCGAGGCGTGCAGCACGGGGCGTTTTAGCGACATCCACCTGCGCCAGGCGCACGATAATGGCAAGGTCAACTTATCAGCGGGGATCAGCCTGGAGAAGTGGGCCAAAGGCGACCTGACCTGTAAGATTGCCGTGACCGGCCCGGATGGGAAAACACTGCGATCTGAGACGAGGCTGGCGGGTGAAGCGGGCAGCGTGGCGGTGACCGTGGCCGATCCACTGTTGTGGTGGCCGAACGGTTACGGTAAACAACCCCTGTATGAGGTTGCGATCACCTTGTGGGCCGGCGAACGGGTACTGGACAGTAAAAGTTACAAGGTGGGGCTGCGCACGATCGAACTGCGCCGCCAACCGGATGAATGGGGCGAAAGTTTTACCTTCGTGGTGAACGGCCTGCCGATTTTCGCCAAGGGTTCCGATTGGATCCCGGCGGATTCTTTCCCCACGCGCATCACTCACGCATACCTGGATGGGCTGTTCCGCTCAGCAGTGGCCACCCACCAGAATATGCTGCGGGTGTGGGGCGGCGGCTTCTTTGAAACCGAAGACTTTTACGATCTGTGCGATGCCTACGGCATACTTGTCTGGCAGGACTTCGTCTTTGCATGCAGCGTCTACCCGCTGGACGATGAAGATTTCCTGGCCAATCTGCACCAGGAAGTGATCGACAACGTTCGCCGGCTGCGCCACCGCGCCAGCCTGGCGCTGTGGTGCGGCAATAATGAGATGGAGCAAGGGTGGGAAGGCTGGGGCAGTTCTAGACCCGAGTTGGCTGAATTAAAAAAGGCAGACGAGCGCTATTTCTACCATACCCTGCCGGAGTGGGTAAGGCCGCTCGACCCCGATCACGCTTACTGGCCCAGCTCGCCATCCTCCAATACACCTTTCAAAGACACGAATGGCCAGAGCAAAGGCGACGCCCATTATTGGGACGTTTGGCACGGACGCAAACCTTTCACAGCTTACCGCGCCCAATTCCCACGTTTTATGAGTGAGTTTGGTTTCCAATCTCTGCCTCCGTTTGAGACGGTCAAGACTTATGCCGGCCCGCAGGATTGGAATATGACCTCCTACATCATGGAATATCACCAGCGCAGCGGTTCGGGAAACGGCCTGATGATCGGCCAGATGACGGACACCTTCCGCATGCCCAAAGATTTCGAATCGCTGGTGTACCTGTCGATGATGCTTCAGGCCGAAGGCATCCGCTACGGGGTGGAACACTGGCGGCGCAACATGGACCGCATCAGCGGCACCCTGTACTGGCAGTTGAATGACTGCTGGCCAGTGGCTTCATGGGCCAGCCTGGATTACTTTGGTCGCTGGAAGGCGCTGCATTACGCGGCGAAACGCTTCTACGCCCCGGTGATGCTGTCTATACTGGATGAAGGCATGCGCATGAGTGTCCACGTGACCAGCGATCTGACTGAGGATTGGGAAGGCACGCTGACCTGGCAGTTGATGACGCTGGGCGGTAAGACGCTCAAGTCGGGTGAGGAAACCGTCAAGGCCAAGGCATTGGCCAACACCCAGGTGTGCTCTAACGACTTCGAGGTACCCGAAGAGCAGCGCCGCGAGGTTGTCTTTGTGGCTGAGCTGCGCCATGGGGACGATACGGTGGCTTTGAACGTGGCTGCCTTTGCGCCCAACAAGCACCTGACTTTGGTTGACCCGCAGATCCTGGTCGATCTGTACCAGGAAGGGAACAACCTGCGTCTAGACGTTTCAGCGCATTCGTTGGCGCGTTTTGTGGAATTGGGCTTCACCGGCGCGGATGTAGTTTTCAGCGACAATTATTTCGACGTACCGGGCGGTTGGACCGTTTCGGTGACCTGCCCGCTGCCCGAAGGCTGGACGTTAGAACGAGCCAGAAAGGCGTTGAAAGTTAAATCGCTGTATGATTCGTTCTAAGTAATAAAGCTACACTCAGCATAATGAATAAAGACATCGAGCTGGCGCCCATTCAAACGTCACTCGCACCCTGGTTGTCGGTCCGCACCAGCGCAC
>DAIQPZ010000279.1:0-2223 GCA_036787065.1 Anaerolineaceae bacterium | reverse complement strand
CGGTTTATGCCAGCGTATTTATTTTGATACGCCACCAGTATCCGAAACGGCGAGGGCCGGGGTCAGGTTCGGCAACCAAAAACCCCGAGTATGTCTCGGGGTTTTTGGTTAATCGGTTTATTTCAGTTGATCTTGAAGGTCAGCAGGATGTGCTTGAGGCTGTCCAGGTCGGCGTCTTTAGTGACCTTGACTTCCATCAGGATCAGATAGGCCGTCTGTTGAATCTGCGGGCGAAGCACCATCACCAATACTTCGTTCTTATTCGGACCACAGTTCTTCCAGATATCGTATTTGCCTTCATACATATCATCCTTGTAATCGTTGCGGCTGTCGAACTTGCACGAGGCGGAGTACCATTGTTTCACCCCGTCCAGCAGCTCAACGTAACCACCGATTTTGGCGATATCGGAGCCGGCGGCAAAGAACACGCCCGATTCATTGTAACTGTTGGAATACTTTGTCAGGTCAGCCGAAGCGGTGATCGACGGCACGCTGAAGGTCACACCGGCCCAGGTGCTGTCCCAGGTTTTGCCATCCACTTTAGCCCAATCGCTGGGGACTTCCACGCTGATCGCGCCCGAATCATCCGTTACCAGGGTGTAACCGCTCGTGGAGGGTGTGCTGGTTGTGCTGCCGGAACTGCCGGTGTTTCCGCCGGTCGAACCACCGAAGGTACCGGTGACTGCCAGCACGCGCCCATTCAACTCACCTTCCAGGATTTCTGATGAGGCGAAGCGCAGCACTTTGAGGGTTAATGTGTCGCTCTCTTTGTGGGAACGCAGGATGTTGCAATAGTCTTTCATCGAGCCGTCGGTGGCCAAGACCAGGCCTTCCATCTGGTAGATGATGTCGCCAGCTTTGACACCCGATTTATCCGCCGGGGAGCCAGACTTAACGGAAGAAACCCAGATGCCCGAGATGCTGCCGTCCGGTGAGACCACGGCCTGGCCGTTGACACCGATGGAAGTGACGTCTTTACCGGCTTTGAGCTGGTCGATGACCATCATGGCTTCGTCGCGCGCGATGGCAAAATATTGGCTGGTCTCTTTAATTGAGGCGAAGTTGACTGCCACCACTTTGCCGCTGGCATCCACCAGTGGGCCGCCGGAGTTGCCGGGGTTGATCGTGGCGGTGTGCTCGATCACATTTTCGATCGAAGCCCAACTGGTATTGCCGTTCGCGGTAGCCTTAGACACGATCCCTTTGGTCAGCGTGAACTGGGGATCGCCCAGCGGGAACCCCGCGGCGTAAACTTCCAGGGATACCTTGGGACTTCCATCGTGCCACCCCAGGTAAGGCAGATTGCCGGTATCAAGCTGGATCACGGCCAGGTCTGAGCATTCCGACGCGCCTAAGACCCTTGCGTGGTAGATTTTATCTTTATTGCCGCCCACCCACACCTTGAGGGTGGCCGAGCCGGTGACGACGTGGTTGTTGGTGATGGCGAGGCCGGATGGGTCGATGAGGAAGCCGGAGCCGCGGCCAGCGCTGTTAACCACCATTCCTACCGCCGGGTCGATAAATGTGCCTTGCGATTCGATTTGGATCGTTGCGCTTTGCACGCCATCAAGGGTGACAACCTGCCCCTTTCCGCTGCCGCCCTGCTGGTCCGGGGTGGTCGGCGTGACTTCACTGGTGGCGACCTGGATCAGTGGCTTTTTCGTCGGCACAACAATCGATGCATCGGTTGGGCTCTCTTTGGTAGATTGTAGGACGGATGCCGAGCTCGTTGGCTGTGGTGCGCTGGTGGGTGTTCCGCTGCCCAGGTTACACGCCATGGAGACGACCATGACAAATATCGCCATGCACGCGACCGTCCTTAAGATTGGGTGTTTCATTTTCTCCTCCTAACATAAGTCAAATCTAAAATGGATGATTAAGGGCCATTTGGTAAGTTCTAGCTTCCATAATGACACCTAGAGTATAGCAAACGCCGAAGTAAAAAGCAATTTAAATATATCATTAATTTCATGTAATTTATCAAGATTGTTTCCCGCATTTTTGGGATGTAACCGCGTGTGCGAGCGCTTACATCCCAAAATGCGGCTTATTATTTGGGGCAAATAGTGTACAATGAGATCAGTCTTACATTGGAGAAGAAGATGATCAAGCGAATTACCACCATTGCCTGGAGCGTGGTTTTCGTGGCTTTGTTTGTGGAAGTATCCCTAGGTGTGCGCACGACCTACGATGTAATTCACCCTCGGACGGCCACACCGGTAC
>DAIQPZ010000278.1:0-2229 GCA_036787065.1 Anaerolineaceae bacterium | reverse complement strand
CATTATTACACCGATGTGGCCGGGCCTTCCACCCCCAATCACCTGATGCTCATCGGGGCAAGCTCAATTACCGATACAAGGGCGACAGGAGGGGCATGGGAGATTGCGCCGCCTGTGGTTATTGATCGTGAGGGCCGCCCAGTCTCGAAGGCAACGCTCAATCGTCTCTGCCCCGATGAGTCTCCTGCCTGCCAGCAAAATAATGGAATACAAACCCGAACTTTCTATCAACCAGCCGGGCGTTTCTGGTTGTTTCAGGGAATAGAAGGGCTGCTCGTGCTCGCGCTAAGCGGTGTTCTTGTAACCTTGACGGTCTGGATTCTCAGGCGTCTATCCGGATGAG
Source organism: Anaerolineaceae bacterium (assembly GCA_036787065.1). Classification (GTDB taxonomy): domain Bacteria; phylum Chloroflexota; class Anaerolineae; order Anaerolineales; family Anaerolineaceae; genus JAJYIW01. Next base: position 1,886 of record DAIQPZ010000278.1, on the reverse strand, counting down.
AAGGAGAGTAGGAGCGCCTCGTGTAAAGGATCGTCCGCAGAAGTTGCTGTGTCGAAGATGACATAATCTATTATTTTTCTTTTGGTTTCCGTTTAATCGTCCGGTAAGCCAGGGCGATACAAATACCCCCACCCATACTGATCAGAAAAATCCTGCCGACCTGAGTCTGGCTATCAACCGCATCAATACCATAAGCCAATAAGTTTCCCCGGTTGTCGGGCATGAACAGGAGCCCATTCGCAACGATCGGGCTCTCCCAATGGATCTCGCGCACTGCGCTATCATGCCAGATATTAAAGATGAACTGGTCTGTGCTGCTCCATAACTGGGTCCCCGTCAGCGGATCCAGGGCAATGACTGAACCGCTGCTGGCGTAAAACAGCACCTGGTTCGCAATCAGAGGGGACGTGCCGCCGCGGTCATTCTTCCATACCAGGGTTAATTTCGGAGTACTCGCCTGGTCCACCACCAATTTAAAGGCCGCTAAACCCACGGGTGGAGAACCGTCTTCATTATCGGTCGCAACGAAGACCCAGGGAGTTCCATCGGCGGGGTTGATCCATACACATGGAACAGTCCTGATCATACCACCCTGAGGCACATGGATCGGCTCAGCCAACTCGCCGCCTCTTTGCCCTGGTTCACCCATTCCGCTTAAATTATCCAGATCCAGCAGACGTAAAAACCCATCTTTACCGCCTTGCAGACCCAGGTGTCTCAGCCGGCGGCCCACAGGCACTGGCAAGATCGCAGGCGATGTACTACCCAAATCGAGGTCAACGCTGTTCAGATGTTGATAGTCTGCCGGGGTATAACTGTCTACCGGACCATCGGCCAGGCCACTGCCATCAGGATTAAGCGCAAGCACCGAATCCCCCCACAAATGATTGCCTGGATCAAAGTGTCCATTGCCAGTTGCCAGGTAGATCCGGTCTGTTTCAATATCATAAATCACGCCGCTTCGCCCCCATACGCCAGCCTGCTTTTCAGAGCAGTCCGGTGTAGCGGGGGCAGGCATGAAATGGACGGTTTGCTGGCTGCACAGCGCATTAAACACTTTCTGACTTCCATCCAGCAGGTTAATGGTGGTCAGATGCCCCTGATAATCGCCAAAATCACCTGGATAACCCGACGAAACCACGTAAAGATAGGAGGACCCATTACGAGCCGTAGCCACCGTTAAAGCAGAAGAACCTTTTTCCTGATCGTTTTTAAGGGTCACCAATTCTGGCCAACCCCAGTCGTTTATTTCTGTGCCATCCCCCACCTGGTATTTATGCACATAACCGTCCAACCCGTAGCTGTACACATATTTTAAATTTGGATCGATCGCTGGAGATGAGGTTGTGATACACGCCACTTTTTCATTGTAGACGCACTTTCCGGCAGGAATCTGATGTTCCCAAACAATCGATCCCGTCTCAGCTTCGACTGCCAGGATATGCCCCTGGCGAGTCGTCATGTATAACAAATTTTTCGTTCCTGCCGGCGTGGAAACCGCACTAAGGTAAATGGGCGATCCATCCGCCACACCTGGCAGGTTGACCTGATACAACAATTTCAGCCGGGAAACATTCTCCGGTGAAATGAACCTTTCTTGCGTGTTGCTGCCGGAGTGCTGCGAATCACCATTAAATTGCGGCCAATTGTAGCCCGTGAGCAGCAAATAATTTAATAACAGTCCCAAACTCAACGCAACGAATCGACTCCCAAATGGGAGCCAGGCCGATTTTCTCATGATTCAATCCCCAGTAGATCCTTTATTTGACACTTCTCAGCCATGGTAAGAAAGTTGCAGAATTTTGAGTGTTTGCCGGTGCGCGGAGCACCGGCAAACACTCAAAATTCGGGTCTTTTCACACGGGTCTGAGCAGTTACCTTTATTT
>DAIQPZ010000130.1:0-7336 GCA_036787065.1 Anaerolineaceae bacterium | reverse complement strand
ACGAAAATATTATATTATCCACATAAAAGGAATGGGTAGACTATGGAAAAGATCCGTTGGGGTATCCTCAGCACTGGTAAAATAGCCAGTGAATTTGCACAAGGACTCGCTCACGCCCCTGGGGCTGAGCTGGTCGCGGTCGGATCTCGCGGCGTTGAAACCGCACAGGCCTTTGGCGCCAGGTTCAATGTACCCCACCGCCACGCCACGTATGAAGCCCTGGTTAACGACCCAGACGTGGATGTCATCTATGTGGCCACACCGCATAACCTGCATTACGCTAATGCAAAGCTGTGCCTGGAAGCCGGTAAGGCCGCCCTGGTTGAAAAGGCATTCACCCTAAATGCCCCCCAGGCTGCCGGACTGATTGGCCTGGCACGCCAGAAAGGTCTCTTCCTGATGGAAGCGATGTGGGACCGTTTTTTGCCCCACATGGTTAAAGTGCGAGAACTGGTCAAACAAGGCGCAATTGGTGAGGTGCGCATGGTCAAGGCCGATCTGGGCTTCAGAGCAGATTTTATCCCCGAAGGGAGGCTGCTCAGCCCGCACCTGGCCGGAGGCGCTTTACTGGATGTGGGCTGTTACGTGGTTTCATTTGCTTCTATGCTGCTGGGGACTCCCAACCAGGTGACTGGACTATCTCATCTCGGTCAGACGGGAGTGGATGAGCAGAGCGCTATCCTGCTGGGTTACTCTCAGGGCCGCCTGGCGGTGTTATCCTGCGCGGTGCGCACGTTGACACCCCAGGATGGTTACGTGCTGGGCACCGATGGCTGGATCCGCCTGCACGCTCCCTTTGGTTGGAGCGGCCGCTTGTCATTAAAATCGGGCTCAAGCAAAGAGCAGGTCATACGCTGCCCGATCAAAGGAAGCGGTTATGCTTATGAAGCGATCGAAGTGATGCGTTGTATGCGCCAGGGATCGCTCGAAAGCCAGGTGATGCCTTTAGACGAGTCACTGGCAGTGATGCAAACCCTTGACCAGCTACGCCAGCAGGCCGGCCTGCGGTACCCTGAGGAATAAATCGCGATGAAAATCCGCCACGACCTTTCCAGTCTGTCCTGGCAGCTTACGGGCTGCACGCCGTACCTGTGGATGCTGTCCGACCTGGAGCAGATCAGTCACAACCCCGCGATGGAGGCGCCTGCCATCCCCGCGCGCGTCCCCGGCTCGGTGCAATCAGCCCTGCTCACCGCTGGCCTGCTTCCAGATTGGACCCGGGGACTGGATGCCCGTGGATGCGAATGGGTAGAAAATCGCCATTGGATCTTTGAAACGATACTCCCGGACGATTGGCTCAGCCAGGACTGGTTTACCCGCCTGACCTGCCTGGGACTGGATGACCGTGGATGGATTTACCTCAACGGAAAAGAGGTCGGGCGTTTTAACGACGCCCACCTCCCCTACACATTTGATCTGTCGCATCTCTTACGGCCCACACATAACAACTTGCAAATCATCTTCGACGTGCCTCCCCGGTGGCTGGGCCAATTTGGTTACACATCCACCATGACGGACTGGAAACCGCGTTTTTACTATACCTGGGATTGGGTCTCGCGCCTTGTGCAAATTGGCGTTTGGGATCAATTATCGCTTGAAACCAGTGACGGCGCCGAAATCAGCGGAATCGACCTCAATACCCATTATGACCCCATCACCCAATTAGGCCAGGTGCATGTCACTTGCCAGGCCACCGGCGGCTCCGGATCGGTGCTCGCCCTTACTCTCTCAGAGGGTGATGAGATCCTGGCGCGCAAACGCTTCCTCCTCGACGTCCATAGTCCATCCAAAGCGGCTACCCTCGGCGTTACCTGGGATGGTCTGCCTGTAAAAGCCTGGTGGCCCAACGGGTTGGGCAGTCAAAAACTTTATACCCTTTCCTGCCAGTTATTAAGCGCAGAGGGTGCGATTTTGGACCTGCTGGAACAGCGGGTCGGGTTTAAATCGATCGAATGGCGCCCTTGTTCTGGCGCGCCAGATGGCGCCGATCCCTGGTTATGCACCGCCAACCAACAGCCTTTTTTCCTCCAGGGTGTGAATTGGACACCCATCCGCCCCAATTTCGCGGATCTCCGTGACGAAGATTACCGCCTGCGCCTCACACTGTACCGCGACCTGGGTATTAATGTGCTGCGCGTGTGGGGCGGCGCGACCCTGGAGAAATCCATCTTTTATAACCTGTGTGATGAATTGGGTTTGCTCGTCTGGCAAGAATTTCCACTTTCTTCTTCAGGGGTGGAAAACTGGCCTCCCGAAGATGAGACCAGCCTGGTTGAATTGACCCGCATTGCAATATCCTACCTACAACGCCGTAAACATCACGCCTGCCTGCTCATGTGGGGCGGCGGTAACGAGCTGCAAGGTAACCTGGAGGGCGGCAAAACCGGGATATGCCGTCCGGTGGACTTATCTCACCCACTCATCGCGCGCTTTGCCGAGATCGTCTCTACCCGCGACCCCGAGCACCGCTTTGTGGCCACCTCATCTACCGGACCCCGTTTCAACGCCACGCGTGAAGATTTTGGTAAAGGCCTGCACTGGGACGTCCATGGACCATGGAAAGCCGACCCAGACCTGGAAGTGTGGAAAAGTTATTGGGAAGACGTCGATGCCTTGTTCCATTCTGAGGTAGGCGCGCCGGGCGCAAGCCCGGTCGACGTGATCCTCGAAACTTGCGGCGAGCTGCCCGCTCTACCCGTTGATGAGACCAACCCGGTCTGGCGCCGCACGGCCTGGTGGATCGAGGCCGCCTTATATACCCAGGAAAAAGGCCATCCCCCGGCTACGCTGGAGGAATACGTGGCCTGGTCCCAGGAGCGCCAGGCACAGGCACTCACCATCGTCGCATCGGCCCTCAAGCGCAAGTTCCCGCGCGTAGGTGGCGTTATCTTCTGGATGGGCCACGACTGCTTCCCCTGTACCGCCAATACTTCTATCGTCGATTATTACGGCCGGCCTAAACCCGCCGCCCTGGCACTGAAAGAGATCTTTACAACTTCTCAACCCACATGATAACGTCGTCGATCAAGCCCTTGTGAAAAAGACTTGAATTTGAGGCGATTGCGTGTGCATAGCATACGCAATCGCCTCAAATTCGTCATGTTTTTTGGTTTGGATGAGCAGTAACGTAAATTCTAATCATCAAAAGGTTTCATCTGACCGTCATCCATCCGCTTTATACTATGGATAGTCAGAAGATGACAGGTTCTTTCTCCTCCCAAGCAAGAGCGCCGTACTAACCAATAATTGTGTGCTAAACTGCAGACAAAGACAAGTACGGCGCTCGGCGTTTAAACACCACGCTGAAATAGGATTGGGTTGTGGGCACAATTATTTTCCAAAGGATCGCTTCATTCCTCCACCAACGTTTTTAATAACTCACCCCAGTGGTTGATAAACAATAAATGGCCTTCGCCAGGATATTCGTGCAGGCGGCTGCCATTCAATTGGCCAGCCAGATAGCGCCCCATCTGGAGCGGCACGGTATCATCGTCATCGCCGTACCATAAAAACACACGGAGGCGGATGTCTCGCGGCTGAAAACCCCAGGGCTGCCCCACGATAAGACCTAAATCGTGCGCCAGACCGCGAGTGCCCTGGCGGACTGCCTCACCTCCAGAGGTCATAAACATATCCCTGACACCGGGCTGCGCCAGCACCACCCGGTCACCTGGTGGATAAGCCAATTCAAGCGCCCTCATCACCCGCCGTTCCACCCAATATAAGAAACGCCCCGGCAGGGGTGGGATAAACAGGCGCGTGGTCCATGGATAACGCCGAAAAAACAAATAACCAGCCTGCATCCATAGAGGGAGTCCGTTCGAACCACCGGGGTGGTCCAAAGGCGCCAGTCCACTCGCAATGCCTACCCTGGAAAGGCGTTCAGGGTAACACAAGGCGCAAGCCAATGCGTGCGGCCCGCCCCCGGAATGACCTAGCAAGGCAAACCGCTCCAGTCCCAACTCGTCCGCCAACTGGCGCACGTCATCCGGCCAATCAAGCAGAGTGCGCCCGATTTGAAAGTCGGAAAAACCAATGCCAGGCCGGTCGATGGTGATCAAACGCACACCCAGGTTGGCCGTCAGGCGTTCATCCGGGTGGTGCATCAGGCGTGAATCACCCCATCCATGGCAAAAAATCACTGGACGACCAAGCGGATCACCCATATCTTGGTACGCCAACCTGCGCCCATCGTGCAGCCGGATCGATTTAACCCCCGAAGACTCTGCCTTAGTTAACATTTTAGCGCCGGTTAATGGGGATCAAACGGACTGGATGCCAGCGCGCTACCATGTCGATGCGGTCATACGGTGGTGTGAAAATAGGGTTAGCCTGCCTCACTCAATCTGGTTTAATTATAGCATGTACAGCTTCAGCGCAATCACTCTACAGGGTTTTATCATGTTGTATAATATTAAAATTGCTTCTCGCTTAAGATCATGAGAAAAAGGTAAATCGAGGTGTTTTCGAGTGCTTTTTACTCATAAACACCCTGATTTGGGATTTTATTTCCTTAGCTAAGGCATCACTGCGACTAGAGAGGAGTATGGCCCATGTCTACCCTGTTCGATTTCATTTCTATCGCCATCGGTCTGGTGTTCATTTTTTGGTTATTAAGCATCATCACCAGTTATGTCCTTGAATTAATTTCTTCCACCTTCGCTTTGCGTGCCCACAACCTGGCCGACGCTATCCACCTGATGCTTCAACCACCCAGTGATAAACTGAATGGTGTGACAGATATCAAAAAAACCTGGTTGGATGGCCAGGCGATCTGGGATAAAGGTGTATCTCAAGAAGCTGGGACGGCCTACAGCGACTTTGTCTCTACAAAGATAAACGAGAACCTGTTAAAAGCTTTTTACTCGCATCCTTTGGTGGCGGCCCTTTCAAAACCAAAAACATTGCCTTCTTATATTGACCCAGCCACCTTTTCTACTGTAATACTCGATTTATTTGCAAAAGCCGGCGCTGATGAAGCCAAGGCTCCTGGGGAATATATGGAGAGCGTTAAAATCGGTCTGCAACAAATTGATAACCTCGCGCTTAAATCTGCCGTTATGCCGTTGATCGAAAATGCCGAACGTATGGAAGTCGATTCGGCAAAACGAATTCTGATGTTAAAATCAAGCCTTGAAGATTGGTTCAACGGAACGATGGATCGCGCCTCGGGTTGGTATAAACGCCGCGCCACACTGATTACGATCGTTGTGGGAATCGGCATTGCCGTCGCCATCAATGCCGACTCAATTGGCATCGCACAGGCACTTTGGCGTGATGGTGTGCTGCGCCAGTCAATTGCCACGGCCGCTTCTCCGATCATTCAGGATGCGTTAACCAATAAGAAAACAGACACGGACCAGGCTTTGGCAAACCTGAGCGCGCTCAACATCCCACTGGGTTGGAGCGGCCGGCTTGCCAGCACGGCCCCGAGCGCTGTCCCAAACCCCCAGGATTTTCCTATTCGCTTGGGTGACATCCTTTCTAAATTAATGGGTTTGGCCATCACCAGCCTGGCAATATCACTGGGGTCCAGCATCTGGTTTGATGCTCTGCAAAAACTAATCAACCTGCGAAGCAGTGGGGTAAAACCTGAAAATACTTAATCGATAATCAAGGGGTGACGAAATGAAAGAAAAACAACTCCCCTATAGTGTGTATAACAAGGAACCATTCGCTGAAACCCCGGATGAAATTCGCAGGCGGCATGAATCAAACCGCCTCAGTTGGAACGAGGGCGCCAGCCACGGTTATACCCCTCAAATTGATGAAACGATTGAATTCTTACGCGCTGGCAAAAGCAACCTGCACAGCGTCGAAAGGACTTATCTGGCCGATATTCTCCCCGGCTGCGATCTGGCGATCCATCTACAATGTGCCTCGGGAAGAGACACGCTTTCCTTGCTGAATGAGGGCGTCAGGCGGGTGATCGGGGTGGATATATCCGACATACAAATCGAAAATGCCCGTCGCACCAGCGCTGCTTTGAATGCACCCGCCGAATTTATCCGCTGCGATATCCTCGAAACCCCAACCACTTTAAACGGCAGCGCCGATCTGGTTTACACCGGTCGCGGCGCGATAAACTGGCTACAGGATTTAAAAGCCTGGGCGCACGTCGTATTCCGCTTACTCAAGCAGGGAGGTTGGGTCTCAGTGTTCGACGGACATCCCTTCACCTGGTTATTCGATCAGGAAGCCGAAAGTTACCAATATAACTTCAACGATTATTTTTCGACCTGTGAGTCGAGTGTAGGTTGGCCATCTTCATATATCGGTGACATCGGCATCCCGCTCGAGCAGCAGTCGCGCAAATATAAATGTCTCTGGCCAGTCTCAAGTGTGTTCCAGGCCTTAATCAACGCCGGTCTAGTAGTGGTCCACTTTGACGAACATCCAGAAACGTATTGGGATGAATTTCCTCAGCTTAAGCCAGAACTTCGCGGTAGGATTCCGAACACCTTCTCGATATTAGCCAGGAAAATGTAAATCTCTTGTTGAGAATTATCCATAAAAAATGCCGAGATTATCCTCGCATGGCCCGAAAGCGCCGGATCAAAGCGTTGGTGGAACTGTCGTGTGACAGAGCAGGCTCACCCGGTGTTTCAAGCTCTGGGGTGATGCGTTTGGCCAGTACCTTACCCAGCTCAACTCCCCACTGGTCAAAGGAATCGATCGACCAGATCACCCCCTGGGTGAAGACGCTGTGCTCGTACAAGGCGATCAACTTGCCCAGCATCCCAGGGGTCAGCCGTTCCGCCAGGATCACGTTAGAAGGGTGATTGCCATTGAATGATCGGTGAGGAACCAGCCATTCCGGTGTGCCTTCAGCGCGGACCTGGTCGGCACTTTTGCCAAATGCCAGGGCTTCCGCCTGGGCAAACACGTTGGACATGAGCACCGTATGATGGTTACCCAAAGGATTGAGCGAATTAGCGAACCCGATCAGATCAACGGGGATCAGGGCAGTACCCTGGTGGATCAGTTGGTAAAACGAGTGCTGCCCGTTGGTGCCCGGCTCGCCCCAATAAACCGGCCCAGTCGAATAAGTCACGGGACTGCCGTCCAGCGTCACCGATTTACCATTACTTTCCATGGTAAGCTGCTGCAGGTAAGCCGGGAAACGCTTGAGATATTGGTCATAAGGTAAGACCGCCATGCTCTGCGCGCCAAAGAAATTGACGTACCACACCGTGAGCAGGCCAAGTAAGACGGGCAGGTTCTGTTCAAAGGGCGCATTGCGAAAATGCTCGTCCATGGCATGGAAGCCGTCCAGCATCTCACGAAAATTCTCTGGGCCGATGGCGATCATCGTCGAAAGGCCAATGGCTGAGTC
>DAIQPZ010000035.1:0-20203 GCA_036787065.1 Anaerolineaceae bacterium | reverse complement strand
AGGGCGTATGCCATACGCCCCTACGAAGAAAGATAATCCCAAAATGGCGAAGGGTTAGTTGGGTGTCAATGAAATCGATTGGCTTCTATAGCACGGAGGAAACCATGAATCACTTAGATAATTTGAATAAAAAGTATCCTGATCTGGAAGAATGCCTGCAAGATATACAATCCGCATACGATGTGATGCAAAAGGCTTTTCAGCAAGGAAAGAAATTGCTGGTATGTGGAAACGGCGGCAGCGCTTCCGACAGTGAACATATCGTTGGGGAGCTGATGAAAGGATTCCGTCTGACCAGGCCAATTCCCGTCGATCTGCTTCAAAAACTTGTCACCAGTTATCCAGACCATGGCGCTTACATGGCGGCCCACCTGCAAGGTGCATTGCCGACCATTTCATTGGTCAGTCAAACCGCATTATTAACCGCATTTTCTAACGACGTCGCCCCCGACCTGGTCTTTGCCCAACAGGTGTACGGGTACGGCCGGCCAGGAGACGTTCTTTTAGCCCTGAGCACATCCGGGGTCTCTCGGAATGTGATCTATGCCATCGAGGTAGCGCGCACGCTTGAGCTGCAAACAATCGGACTGACCGGCAAAAGTGGCGGCGTGATGAAGGGCCTATGCACCGTCACGATCCAGGCGCCCTGGGAGCAAACATCTGACATCCAGGAACGACACCTGGCTATCTACCATACCCTTTGCGCGATGCTGGAAGATCGCTTTTTCGGTCAATCTGGAATAAGAGAAGGCGATAGGATATGACCATCCTGGCAGGGATCGACATTGGAGGGACTAAATGCGCCGTTTGCCTGGGTAAGGTGAATGGAAGTGAAGTTGAGATTATTTTGAAAAGACGCTTCAGCACCCCTTCATCCCCATCGAAAGCTCTCGCCATGATCCAGGCTGCTCTAGAAGAGATATTAACAGAATGTGAGGTAGACAACCAGCTCAAGGCCATCGGGATCAGTTGCGGCGGCCCGCTTGACAGCCGCAACGGGTTAATTCTTTCTCCCCCGAACCTGCCCACCTGGGATCGGGTTAACGTCATATCGCCCCTGCGCGAGGTGTTTGGTGTGCCCACCGGTTTACAAAACGATGCCAATGCGTGTGCGCTGGCAGAATGGCAGTGGGGTGCTGGCCGAGGATTTAATAATATTGTTTTCCTCACTTTTGGCACCGGCATGGGCTCAGGACTGATCCTGAATGGGCGGTTGTATTCTGGCACGAACGACATGGCCGGTGAAGTTGGCCATGTGCGCCTTGAACCGGACGGGCCAACCGGTTATGGCAAACCCGGCTCATTTGAAGGCTATTGCAGCGGCGGTGGAATTGCCCAACTGGCACGTTCAATGGCCGCCGAGCAAATCCAACGGGGCAAACCACCCCTGTTCTGCCCCTCCTTAGATAACCTGGCCGACCTCAGCGCTGCCAGCGTCGCTGAGGCTGCCTCACAGGGTGATGCACTGGCCATAGAAATTTTTGAGCTGGTGGGTCGTCAGCTTGGCCGGGGTCTGGCTGTGTTGGTCGATATTCTCAACCCGGAACGGATCATCATCGGGAGCATTTACACGCGCCAGCAGGCTCTTTTAGAGACCAGCACACTCAAATCATTGCGCGAAGAAGCCCTGCCCCAGTCTTTGTCAGTCTGCCGGGTCGTTCCCGCCGAGCTTGGCGAAGCAGTTGGGGATCTGGCAAGTTTATCGGTTGGCCTGATCACATTACAACAATGGCAGCAATCCGAGGAAAAATCATGACCATCTCCATCCATCCCATCCTCATCCCAGAAAACAGCCATACCAGGCTGGAGCTCGTGGGAGTCACCCCCAATCAAGATTACCTTTTACAATTAAACCCGGTCGCACAATGGGGCATTCTGTCTGAATTCAATACCAGTGCATCCGGTGAGGGACGCATCACCTGGGATATAGAAGCCACATGGAGTGGTGAAGCCCTGGTCGATCTCTATCCAGCTCACAGTGAGCGTGCCGCCGCGACGCTGCACATTTTCGCTGCCCCGGCTGAAATTGCCCATCGCCGGCCACTGCGCGCTGATTTTCACATCCATACACTTTTTTCCGACGGCCACAGCACCCCCGCCGAAATGGTGATCCGCGGACGGGAACTAGGCCTTGATGCACTGGCCATCACCGACCACAACCGGTTTGAACCTTCAGTAGAAGGGATCGAAGCCGCACATCATCACGGTCTGGGTCTTCTGGCCTTTACCGGCGAGGAGATCACCGCCTGGGACTGGCACCTGGTCGCCATAGGCATATCCAATGAAGTTCAGCCCGAAGAACGCGGGCATGACGGCCTGGTTAAGGCATTGGAACGGGTCCACGCGCTGGGCGGCAAAGGCTACCTGGCTCACCCCTATTGGATCGGAAGCAGACAGCGCAATATGCCATCTGCAGATTACGATCGGATCCTGGCCGAAGGTGGGTTGGACGGCATCGAGCTGCTGGGCGATGTCGAATGGGAAGAAAACCTTCTCTCAGTGGCACGCTATTTCGAACTGGATCCGACCCGCCGTCCGCCGGCCCTGGGCAATTCCGACACACATTGGGCCGAACACACTTTTGGCGGTTATTGGTCACTGGTGCTCGCCGAAAAACCGGACCAGGCCAGCCTGCTAAAAGCCATCGCTGAGCATTACTCCGTGGCGTGTGCCAGGCTTCCGGCCAACCCTGCCGCGCGTAAACTAGAAAACCAGGTTCTGGCATACGGGGCCTTTAAACTGGTCGAACTGGCCCTCTTCCTCGAGCGTTATTATTTCCCAGAACACGACCGGCTGTGCCGCCTGGAGGCCGGTCTGGCCTGGCGCCAATTGGCCGGTGAAAACCTTCCTCCATCCGCCATGACGCAAGCGGTTGCAGCCGTTGAAGCCCACGCAGACTTTTGTTTTGGATAATCCATTATGCCATTCTATTCTGACATTCAAAAGCCGACTCTGATATTGAATGAAGCTCGTTGCAGGGCCAATATTGCCCGCATGGCCGAAAAGGCCAGGCGCAACACCGTTCGCTTTCGCCCACACTTCAAAACCCACCAATGTGCGGCGATCGGCGATTGGTTTCGCGAATGGGGAGTCACGGCAATCACCGTCTCTTCGGTCGATATGGCCAGTTATTTTGCCGGGCACGGCTGGCGCGACATCACCATCGCTTTTTCCCTCAACTGGCGCCAGATCGAGGCCATAAATGACCTCGCCGGACAAATCCATCTGGGCTTGCTGTTCGAATCGCCCGAGAGCCTGGCGTATGCCGGGGCTCACCTCACCCATCCGGTTGACGGCTGGATCAAGATCGATGGTGGCGCACACCGCACGGGGATACCCTTTCAAAATACGGAGGAAGTGATTGCGTTGGCCGGCGCCATGGCTCAATCCGGCCGCATCCGGCTCAAAGGACTGCTGACCCACGCGGGGAACACCTATCATGCTTCCGATCGACAGGCAGTCGTCTCCATCTATCAGGAATCGGTCGCTCATCTCAAAAACCTGGCTGGGAACCTGGAGCAAGCCGGTTATATGGGTGTCGAGGTGTCCGTCGGGGATACGCCCTCCTGTTCTCTGGTGGATGATCTGCTTGGCGTAGACGAAATCCGGCCGGGAAATTTCGTTTTTTTCGACGCTATGCAGTGGCAGATTGGCAGTTGTACCGAAGAAGAAATCGCGGTGGGAGTGGTATGCCCGGTCGTGGCCCACCACGCCGAAAGAAATGAAATCGTCATCTATGGCGGCGCGATCCATCTTTCAAAAGAAATGATATCGATGGATGGGCATTCTTGTTTTGGCCTGGTCGCCTATCCCACCCAGGATGGCTGGGGAAAATTTTTGCCGGGCGCTTACGTTTCCTCGCTTTCACAAGAACATGGCTTGCTGAAAGTGGCCCAGGAAGACTTTCACCGCATCCAGATTGGTGATTTATTGGTGGTTATCCCCGTCCATTCATGCCTGGCGGTTGCCTGCCTGCAATATTATGTGACAAGTAAAGGGACCACATTAAATAGCTTTAGAAGTGACTACTCGTAACTGCTCAGGCTTTAATGAAAAAGGCCCGAATTTGAGGTGTTTGCGGTGTAATGGCCATTATCCACAATGCGCCCGGTGGGGGTCCGCGGCGCCTAAGCGATGAGGAGAGCACATACTGTGGTACCCTTTTCGAGCGAGAAATTGGGCGAGAAGACCCAGGAAATAAGGCCGATCCCGGTAGACGGGCCAGGAGGACGGCTCCTTTCGCACCTGCCAGAAAAATGCCCACCCACAAACCCGAGGCAGATAACCCACCGGTCACGGGGACGGGGGAGGAGCTTGATTATCAAAACGTATGGAGTCTACTGAAGCTGCTTTTGCCATGGACGATCCCGCAAGGCTGGCAGGTGAACGGTGGCGTTACGCGTATTTCGACTTTGATCGGCATAAGTCCTACCTTTCGCCCGGACTAATCGGTAAGGTATTGTTAATGGCAACCAATTTAACCTGTTCGGGAGGGAAACATGACTCAGATCATCGCGTTTTGTGGATTAAACTGCGGCCAGTGCGGGATCGAGCACCACTTTTTAAACCGCGCTGAATGGCCGGAATATGGCTGTGAAAAAATAACCCGGTCTATGGGATTCGTTCCAGATGCACGCAAGAATCTGGAAGAACTCCGCCAGGCCCGAGTGAGCTAATCGAACTATGGCAGAATTACCCGAGATTGCTCACCTTGCTTACCAGATGGACCAGGCTCTCACCGGGAAGAAGATCACTGCCGTTGAAACCGTGCAGCCCAAATGCCTGAACCTGTCGCTGGAGGCATTTTCACAGGCGCTGGTCGGGGCCAGGATCCTGGGTTCCCGTTATCATGGGAAATGGATCCAGATCAGCACCAGCCTGGGTTGGCTGCTGATCAACCTGGGAATGGGCGGCGAAGTGCTGCTGGTTGATCGCCAGACGCTTCCCGAAAAATGGCGCGTGATCTTCGATTTCGACGATGCGACCTGTCTGGCGCTCAATTTCTGGTGGTTTGGCTACGTCCACTATATACCAACCGGCGCTCTGGAAACCCACACCATGACAGCCCGGCTGGGTCCAAATGCGCTGGACTTGAGCCCGAGTGACCTGGGTGGCCTGCTAAAGGGTCAACGCGGAAGCATCAAGGCCTTTTTACTGGATCAATCCAAACTGGCAGGGATTGGCAACGCCTATATCCACGACATCCTGTTCCTGGCCAAACTGCATCCCCTGCGCAAAATTGACAGCCTGGCAGATGCTGAAATCGACGGCCTGTCGAATGCCATCCAGCTCGGTTTGCACATCAGCCTGGATAAGGGCGGCTCCTTCTATGAAAAAGACCTGTTCGGTCAGCCGGGCCAGTATACTATGGATCACATTCACATCGGTTACAAAGAAAACCAGTCCTGCCCGGTCTGTGCAACCCCCATTATTAAAATCAAGACTGGCAGCAACAGCACTTTCATCTGTCCGGTCTGCCAGCCAGAACCATCACATTAAACCCTCGAATTTAAACCTCATTCGAGAGATTCATATTCAAAACCCAATGCCACTCAATCTAACCCCACCCTATTAATCCCATATCCGCTAACATAAGCCGCTCGCATTGGCGTAAGGCACACGAAATGAACAAGAGATCTGTCATTGCGAGGCTATGCGAAGCAATCTGATTACTACAATCACAGATTGCTTCAGGCGAAGCACAATCGCAATGACATCCCATTCGATTGTCATTGCGAATGGAGGCTTTGCGAAGCAATCTGATTACTACAATCACAAATTGCTTCAGGCGAAGCGCAATCGCAATGACATCCCATCCGGTTGTCATTAGGCTCTGCGAAGCAATCTGAGTACTATAATCACAAATTGCTTCAGGCGAAGGCCAATCGCAATGACAGTTATATCCAATAAAGGAGGTCCTACACTTTTTTCGGTTGCTGGCGTTCCTGTAAGTTAGCGCATATGCCCCGTTAATCCCATCCCCGCAGAAAGGGTGCCGTGAGGGCGTCTGATCGATGCGGATAGGGAAAAAGATTCAAAGAGGATGGGGGTTAACCCCAGATCAACCGGATTGAGGCATCTTGCGGCTGACTCCGCGGGCAATGTTGAAATAACCCTCAAATGACACCCGCACCAGGCCAGGGATCTCCCGTTTATCTTTTTTAATAATTCACTCGCTCACCTGCTGGGCTTCTTCATCAACCACACCCAAAAGATGGAGCCTATAAGGATGGGCGCAAAAACAACCATTGCGCACTCCGATGCCAAACGCGTAACCCAGATTTGCCGCCAGGAGTGAATGCGGGTAACCATCCAGGGTAAACGGCGCCACCCCCAGGCGCTCCGCGGCCGTGGCAGGATCGGTCAGCCGATACAGGCGCAACCCTGGGACTTCGATCAAACGCGCCAGCGCATGCGCCGTCAGTTCCGCCTCGTGGGCTGCCACAGCGGCCATATCGACTGTCTTCAACTGGCAAATAGCGGCGGCTAGAGCCACTGACCTATTGTATTTGGGCTGCCAGCTTCTTCTCGCTCTGGGGGCTGCGACCAGACCATCCGGTCATAAGTGACGATTTCTACATGGCCCCCTCCATGCATATCGGGCTCACCCTGGCAGATAAAATCTCGCCTGCCGACCAGGGCGCCAGTCCCAAAAGGTGCATAATTTTTTATGGGCAGAGATGGCCACAAAATCCAGGTGAACCGGATCGCTCAGGGGGAGCATTTCTACCCGGCGATGGGGCGCCAGTTGGGCGCAATCCGTCGCGAACAATGCGCCAACCGCGTCCGTTTTCAGCGCCAGGCTGTGGATCGGATTGATCATCCCGGTCACATTGCTCGCCCCCGTTATGGAGACCAGCGCAATTTGCTCGCCATAACGCCGGCAACCGCCATCCAACAACGGCGCCGTTTAGTCCAAACCCGTGAAAAGGTCAACAGAGTCGATCATATTCATGGTGTTTATCTCTTTATCTAACTTTCACTATGTCTATAGGCAATTGCCACTTGTAATTTGCCTTTAATTCGGCTATACTTTGCTAGAGAGTGGTTAAAAGTGGTTAATAGTGGGAAGAAGTGGATCGCCGGTCATTCCGGCGTTCTGCTTAATTAGGAGACGCAGAACAAATGTTCCTCGGACAATACGAGCACACGATTGACGAGAAAGGACGCTTGACAATTCCGGCGCGCTACCGTGAATTGTTGTCCGAAGGTGCTTATGTTACACGGGGTTTCGACAAAAATCTTTACGTCCTGACGACAGCCTCCTTCCAACATGTTTTTGACCAGGTCAACACGACCAGCCTGACCAATCCGGGATCACGCTCGCTGCGGCATTTGCTATTTGCCAATGCTGAACGTGTAGAAGTGGACAAGGCAGGACGGATCCTGATCCCGCAATTTCTACGCCAAACCGCGGGTCTTGGTTCGAGCGCTTTTGTGGTCGGCGCAGGTAGTTTCTTTGAGATCTGGTCGTCCGAAACATGGGACGAACAAAATCGACTGCTGGATGACGCTGAAGCCAACACACAACTCTACGCCGCCTTTGATCTGTCTGCGACCTGATTATGACTGAGCTGGCTCACCGTCCTGTTCTTTACCAGGAAATTATACTTTCACTCCGCCCACAAAGCCCTGGCCTTTTTGTGGATGGAACGGTTGGCGCGGGAGGACACGCCTGGGGAATCCTTGAAGCCAGCCAGCCCGATGGGCGTTTATTGGGCCTGGATTTAGACCCACAGGCACTGGCCATTGCCCGCCAACGCCTGTCCGAGTATGGCGATCGGGTAAGGTTAGAGCAGGCGTCTTATACCGAATTGCGCGAGCAAATCGACCAGCTTGGGTGGGCATCGGTTAACGGGATCGTCCTGGATCTGGGTGTTTCGTCGATGCAAATCGATACGCCAGAGCGCGGCTTCTCATTCCAGGCCGATGGGCCGCTGGACATGCGCTTCAGTCCCAAACAAGCCTTGCGCGCGGCAGATCTGGTCAACACTTTATTGGAGCACGAACTGGCTGATTTGATCTGGCGTTATGGTGAAGAGTTAAATTCTCGCAAAATTGCGCGCGCCATCGTACAGGCCAGGCCATTACAAACCACCCGCCAGTTGGCCGAAGTGATCAGCCACGCCGGTGGTCAACGCAGTAAGATTCATCCCGCGACGCGCACCTTTCAAGCGCTGCGAATTGCGGTTAACCAGGAGCTCCAGGCGCTTGAAGCGACCCTGCCGGTTGCTGTCAGCATACTGGCCCCAGGGGGTAGATTGGCCATTATCGCGTTCCATTCACTGGAGGATCGCATGGTCAAACAGTTTGCACAACGAGAAAGCCGAGACTGCATCTGTCCCCCTGAGCAACCTGTATGTACCTGTGGCCACAAGGCCATCATTAAAATCATCACTCGCCATCCTATAGAAGCCAGCGAGGATGAGAAAAAACAAAACGGCCGCGCACGCAGCGCAAAGCTGCGCGTGGTCGAAAAAATCTAACTGGCATGACTGTTGCATGGAACAGGCCATGAGTTATCGAATCGCACAAGCTTATCGTCAGGCGCCTTGGCGAATCCAGGTTCAATGGATTGGCCTTTTTGCTTTAGGGCTGCTGCTTGTAGCCCTTGTCGCCGGGTTCTATTTGAATATCACCACCCGCGCGGCCATCGCAGGCCATGATTTACAAAACATGCTTTACCAAGTTCAAAACGAAGAGAGCGACATTGCCGGTTTGAATACCCAGTTGGCGTCTATCACCTCGGCTAGCACAATGGAAAAACGTGCTCACGATCTGGGTTTTATCCCAATCGAAGCTGGCCAACCGAAATACCTGGAAGTTCCCGGCTACGTCCCGCTGGGCATGCCCAATCTGGCGCCCCCACCTGATAATGGGGTCGTCGAAGCGCCATTAATCTTGCCTGATTACACCCAATCGCTTTGGGATTGGCTTTTTCGCAGTTTCTTACCCACCCAGGTTAAACCAGGAACGATGCAGCCATGAACCTAACCCATGTTTATCGTTACTACGTGCTCGGCGCATTGCTCGGTTTGGCCAGCATAGCGATTATATTTAAGATGGTGAATATCCAGAACAGCCCATACGCTCAACAACTGTTAACCAAATCACACCAGTATGACGCCTCTATAGAAATGGTCTATCCAGAACGCGGTAACATTTATGACCGCAGGGGGAATTTACTGGCTGGCAATACCCAGGTTTACGAAGTGGGGATTGAGGTCGGCGACGCCAACACCCCTGAACCTGATATTGGACCCATTGCTGCCCAGCTTTCCGCCATCACAGGGACCGACTCTGGGAAAATGATCACTAATTACTTGGAGAGCAAAAACCACAAGCTGCAATATGCAGTCCTGGTAGATTTCATTACAGGCGATCAAATCAAGGCCCTCCAGACTGCCATAGACGCCGAGGCCAAAAAACCCGCTACCAAGAGTCACGGGGCCACCACAGTTGGGATTGAAGCCCTGCACTGGCAGTCACATTTAATCCGCACCTACCCGGAAAGCGATGTGGGTTTCAATTACATTGGCTATTACCCTTTCTTAAGTACCAACCAGTTGGTGAAGATTGATGGGAGAGATGTCGAAGTTCCCGCGGTAGGGACTTACGGGATCGAAGAGAAATACAACGACCTGCTGGCCGGCACGCCCAAATTGGAAGCCATCCCAAACAATCCGCTCCTGGTCAATGACGTCCCCGAAGTTCCCCCGGGAGCAAGCCTGATTTTGACCGTGGATATCCGCCTCCAATCCGCTATGGAAAAAATTCTGGATAAGGCCCTGAAGGACAGTGGAGCGATATCTGGCAGCATCGTGGTTGAAGACCCCAAGACCGGCGAGATCCTGGCAATGGCCAACACACCCCGGCTCAATCTCAACCAGTATTGGGATATTGGCAACAAATTTCCCAACCCCATTTATTTCAACCGCTCAGTCAGTGTCACTTACGAGCCTGGCTCTGTGTTCAAGGTTTTCACCATGGCTGCCGCTCTCGACGCGGGAGCAGTCAAACCCGGCACCATCTTCAATGATACCGGGATATTCGAGTGGGGCGGTGGCTTCATCCATAACTGGGACGGCGGCGCCTGGGGCAAGCAAACCATGACCGGCTGCTTGGAACACTCCTTGAACGTCTGCCTGGCCTGGGTTGCCACCCAATTAGGCGCCACCCGTTTTTATAACTATATCCAGGCTTTCGGCATCGGCCACCCAACCGGGATCGATCTGGGGAGTGAAGCCAATTATCCGCTGCGCCTGCCCGGTGAAGATCTATCTGACCGGGTTCAGAATTTTGTGAAGTGGAGTGACATCGACCTGGCCACCAATGCCTTTGGGCAGGGCCTGGCGGTCACCCCCATTCAAATGGTGATGGGCGTTTCTGCGGTTGCTAATGATGGCAAAATGATGGCGCCCCACATTTTGAAGGCCATGGTCAACAATGGCCGCCAGTACCCCACTGTCCCCCAGGTTGTGGGTATGCCCATCAGCGCTGAAACAGCCCACACCGAAACGGAAATGCTGGCTATTTCTCTGGAAAAAGAATCTTCCATCGCCGAAGTTGAAGGTTACCGCGTCGCTGGTAAAACCGGCACAGCCGAAATCGCTACTCCCTACGGTGGTTATTCAGACTCCCTGACCAACGCATCCTTTGTGGGTTGGGGCCCTGTGGATGACCCGCAGTTCCTGGTGTATGTCTGGCTGGAAAAACCCACCGCTTCAAAATGGGGCTCGGTGGTGGCTGCGCCAGTCTTTGCAGAGGCAGTTAAAAGTATTGTCGTGTTAATGGATATACCGCCCGACAGCGTAAGACTACAGCTCAAGGCAAAACCATGATAAAAACTGTGATCTCAGCGAGGTGATGGAGAAAGCTCTTGTTTACACTGGCAGATAGCTTTGAAGCGCTAACAGGAACACGCCCAACGACCGCTGGCCTTGTGATTACCGAGGCCGCGGTCGATTCACGCCAGGTTATCCCCGGCTCGCTGTTTGTCGCTTTGCCGGGTGAACGGGTCGATGGGCATGCTTATGTGGGCGACGCCTTCAAGAACGGCGCCAGCCTGGCCCTGGTCCAGCGCGATTTATCCGCCAGTTTTCCAACCCTGGACCTGCGCGGGTCCCTGCCGGATCCTCTCGTCATTCCTCAGGTCCCCTTCTGTGTACAGGTAAATGATAGCCTGAAGGCCCTCCAGCAAATAGCTCGCTTCTGGCGGCGCAAACTGAACCTGCGCGTGGTCGGCATCACCGGCAGTGTGGGTAAATCGACTACCAAAGAAATGGTGGCTGAAGTCCTCAGCCAGCGTTACCGTACTTTAAAAAACCCTGGCAATTTGAATAACGAGATCGGCCTACCACTGACCCTTCTGCGCTTGAGCAGCGGCCATGAACGTGCTGTCCTTGAAATGGGCTTTTATGTGCCGGGCGAAATCCGCTTTTTGTGCGATCTGGCTTTACCAGTGATCGGTGTCGTGACCAACGTGGGCACTGTGCATGCGGAACGCGCGGGCTCTCAGGAATTGATCGCCCGCGGCAAGTCCGAGCTGGTCGAAGCGCTGCCACCCGATGGCGTTGCAGTGCTTAACCGCGACGACCCCTGGGTGCGTCAGATGGCCGATAAGACCCGCGCCAAGGTACTCTTTTATGGGCTGGATCCGCAGGCCGACCTTTGGGCCGATGAGATTGAGGGGTTTGGGCTGGAAGGGATCCGCTTCCGCCTGCACTTTCAAAACGAAGTCATCCATATGCGCGTCCCGCTGATCGGCCGGCACTCCGTGCACACAGCCCTGCGCGCCGCCGCGGTGGGCCTGGCCGAAGGATTGACCTGGCAGGATATCGTCACTGGATTGAGCCTGGGTCACACCCAGTTCCGCCTGGTGACGGTTTATACCGAAAACGGCGCATTGATCCTGGATGACAGTTATAACGCTTCACCCGAATCGACCCTGGCGGCCCTCAACCTCCTGGCTGATATCGAAGGCCGCAAGGTGGCCGTCCTGGGTGATATGCTTGAGCTTGGACCCTACGAAAAACAAGGCCACGAAATGGTCGGCGTGCGCGCCTCCGAGTTCGTCAATGAACTGGTCGTTTATGGAGAACGGGCAACCATGATCGCCGAGGCCGCTCGTCAAAGCGGGATGGAAGCCAGCGCTATCCATACCTTTGATAACAATCAGGCAATCATCGATCACCTGAAAAAAACCTTAGGGCAGGGCGATATCGTCCTGGTAAAAGGATCGCGCGGTATGCGCATGGACCGCATTGTCACTGCCCTGGAGGCAGTCTCATGAAAGATTCATCACTGGCCATTGCATTGAGCGGACTCGGTTTTATGTTGGCTCTCATCTGGGGTGATCCTTTGTTAAGAGTCCTCAAGCACTTTAAAATTGGAAAATTGATCCGCATCGAAGGCCCCATATCGCATATGAAAAAATTAGGCACCCCAACCATGGGTGGGGTGATGTTCCTGATGCCGGTGACCTTGATCACCATCTTGCTGAACGGCGCCTCACTGATCGGCTTGAATGTCTTGGGCCGCTCGGTTCTCTTGCCTCTGCTTGCCATGGCCGGTTATGCCGTGATGGGCGCCATCGACGATTGGGAAGGCATCCGCGGACCCCGGCGCGGCCTGGGAATGCGAGCGCGGACCAAGTTCATCATCCAGGTCGTTATGGCCGTCGCCATTGCCTTTGGCCTGCGCTATGTCTTGCAAGTGCCTCAGCTCTATTGGCCCGGCGCGAAAGACGCGATCGACCTGGGGGTGTTGTACGTTCCTGCCGCCACCTTCATCATCGTCGGTATGTCGAACGCGGTCAATTTCACGGATGGACTGGATGGTCTGGCGGGTCTGATATGCGCCACGGCTTTTGCGGCCTACGGTTTCATTGCCCTGGGGCAAGGTCAGGTCTTTATCGCTCGATTCTGCTTCACCCTGGTTGGGGCCTTGTTCGGTTTCTTATGGTTTAATGTTCACCCGGCCGAGCTGATTATGGGCGACACCGGATCTCAACCCCTCGGTGCAGTTTTAGGCATCGTAGCCCTGATGACCGGCCAGTGGCTGCTGCTGCCGTTGATCGCTATTATTCCGGTCAGTGAAGCGCTCAGCGTGGTCATCCAGATCGGCTATTTCCGCCTGACACACGGCAAGAGATTCTTCAAAATGGCGCCAATCCATCACCATTTTGAGCTATTGGGTTGGAGTGAAACACAGGTCGTCCAGCGTTTCTGGCTGATCGGTTTATTATTCGCCTTATTGGGCGTTGCGGTTGCGGTGGTGTAAAACATGAGAGATTGGAATGGCCAGCATGTGTTAATCATTGGGGCAGCCCGCCAGGGACAGGCTCTGGCACGCTATCTGGCAGGAAAAGGCGCCCGAATCAGGCTCAACGACCAGCGCACAGAGACTGAGCTGACAACGGATCTGGCCAGTCTTAGAAAGTTGGGAATTAAGTTCGCCCTGGGTGGGCACCCCCTGGAACTCCTGGACGGGGCCGACCTGGTGTGCCTGTCAGGTGGCGTGCCCCTAACCCTGCCGTTGGTGGTCGAAGCGGTCCGGCGCGGACTGCCCCTTTCGAATGACTCGGAGCTTTTCATGGAAGCTGTCCCTTGCCAGGTGATTGGCATCACCGGCTCAGCCGGCAAAACCACCACCACCACCCTGGTTGGGTGCATTGCCGCCAAAGGTCTGCCTGGGTATCGCCATTTATGGGTAGGCGGTAACATTGGCCTGCCCTTGATCGACCAGGTGGACAAGATGAAACCCGCCGACCTGGTGGTGCTGGAGCTGTCCAGCTTCCAACTCGAACAGATGACCCTGTCACCCTGGATCGCCGCCATTCTTAACATCACCCCAAACCACCTCGACCGGCATGCCAATATGACAGCTTATGCCGCCGCGAAGGCACAAATCTTGCTCCATCAGGATCAAGGAGGCACAGCGGTTTTGAACCGGGAAGATGCTGGATCGTGGGAATGGGCCAGCCAGGTACGCGGCCGGTTGGTCAGCTTCGGCCTGCACCGCCCACCGCCCGGTCAAACAGGAACATACATAGAAGCAGGTCGCCTGGCTCTCCAGATTGGCGAACGGCAGGTGAACCTGATGCCCCAGTCGGTCATACGCCTGCGGGGCGAGCACAATCTGGTGAACGTCCTGGCAGCCTGCGCCATCGCGCATGCCGCCGGGCTGCCGGAAGACAGTATGGCAGCCGGGATTGATGGCTTTGAAGGTGTGGCTCACCGCCTGGAATTTGTTCGCGAATGGCACGGGGCAGCCTGGTACAACGATTCAATTGCCACCGCACCAGAACGCAGCATGGCAGCCATCCGTTCGTTTAGTGAACAGCTGATCTTGCTGGCAGGTGGCCGGGACAAGAATTTACCTTGGGCCGATTTTGCCAAGCTTGTTCACCAGCGCGTCGATCACCTGGTGCTGTTTGGCGAAGCG
Source organism: Anaerolineaceae bacterium (assembly GCA_036787065.1). Taxonomy (GTDB): domain Bacteria; phylum Chloroflexota; class Anaerolineae; order Anaerolineales; family Anaerolineaceae; genus JAJYIW01. The sequence continues at coordinate 5,758 of DAIQPZ010000035.1, read as the reverse complement.
GCGGACAAAATCATGTCGGCCGTTGGAACTGCTCGGCCTGGGCAGCATCCTTTTAGCGTCACTTTATGCGCAACTTTGCGCGAGGCCGTTCAGGCTGCGGCCAATATCGTCCAACCCGGAGATGTGGTCTTACTGTCTCCCGGGGGTACCAGTTTTGATGAATTCCGCGATTTTGAAGAACGCGGGGAGTATTTCCAAAAATGGGTGAAGGAACTTACGTAAAATCTGCCGCCTCTTTGAAGGCGAATGCCACCAGCCGGCCCATCCACTTAAACATCGATGTGCCGCTGCTTCTGATCGTATTCTCAATAGCCGTATTTGGTCTTTTGATGGTCTATTCGGCCAGCAATTCGATGACCATCTTTACTCAACAGGTGGCGTGGATGGGGGTGGGTATCCTAGCAGCTACGGCCCTGACCCTGTATGATTACCATAGATACCGCCGCTGGCTGACCATCCTGTGGTTTGTCACATTGGCACTGCTCTTTGCGGTTCTGGTGATCAACGACATGCGCTTTAACGCTGCCCGCTCGCTCACGCAGGGCCGCTTCCAGCCGTCTGAGCTGGCCAAACTGGTCATCATCATCTACATGTCGTTCTGGCTTTCACTCCGTCAGGATAAACTTAACGATATTTATATCGGCCTGATCCCGATGGGCATCATCCTTGGGATCACCGGCGGGTTGATCTACCAGCAGCCCGATCTGAGCGCCACCGTGACCGTGTTAGTGTTAGGTTTCATGCTCTTCTTCCTGGCCGGTGGATCGCTGCGCCAGATTGTACTGGTGGCAGTCGTCGCCCTGGTTGTGGGCTGGTTGATGGTCGTGCTCAACCCCAACGGTACCGCCAGCGCACGCATCACCAGCTACGTGGCCGGGTCGCGCGACCCGTTGCAGGGGTCCATGCAGTTGCAGCGTTCACTGGAAGGGATCATCAAAGGCGGTTGGTTTGGCGTTGGCATCGGGAAAGCGGATATCAAGTGGAACGGTTTGCCCGTGCCTTCGCGTGACAGTATCTTTGTGGTAATCGTTGAAGAGACCGGCCTGGTGATCTCGAGCCTGCTGGTCATCTTGTACGGGCTGCTGGCCTGGCGCGGATTTGTCATCGCCAGGCGTGCCAAAGATCAATTGGGTTCGCTTTTGGCAGCCGGAATGACCTTTTGGATCTCTTTTGAAGCCATGATTAACATGGGTATGATTGTGGGGCTGGTGCCCATCGCCGGCAATTCACTGCCTTTCATCAGTGCTGGCGGTTCAAGCCTGGTGGTCACGATGGCAGGAATTGGTGTCATTATGAATGTGGCGCGCCAATCTGAAGCGGGTCACAATTCGGAAGGGAGAACCTTTAGTGCGGTTGTTGATTTGCGCCGGTGGGACCGGGGGCGGCGTGTATCCCGCTCTCGCCGTCCTACAGGCCCTCGGAAATGATGTGGACCAGGTGATGTGGGTCGGCAGCCAGGGCGGCATTGAAGCCGACCTGGTCAAACGCAGCAATGTGCCATTCGCCGCAATTCCGGCCGCTGGCGTACACGGTGTGGGTGTACGCCAGTTGCCGCGTAACTTGTGGAAAATGGGACAGGGTGTGCTGGCTTCACGTCGCATCTTGAATGAGTTCAACCCCGACGTACTGCTCTTCACTGGCGGTTACGTGGCATTTCCTATGGCAGTTGCTGGCCGCGCTATTCCAACCTTGCTCTATGTCCCCGACATCGAGCCTGGCTGGGCGCTCAAGACCCTGGGCCGTTTTGCCGACCGCATCGCCGTCACAACCGATGAGACCTTCCAGTTCTATCCTGCCAGGGTGCCTATGACCGTGACGGGATACCCCACCCGCGCCGGACTGGCCGATGCGCATCCGGCCCAGGCACGCAAGACATTGGGACTGGACAACGAGCATCCTGTGCTGCTGGTGGCAGGTGGGAGCACCGGTACACGCTCGATCAGCCAGGCGTTGGTGACCATCCTGCCTGAGCTGCTCAAAGACGTCCAGGTAATCCACATCACCGGGCAGCGCAATTGGGAAGAAAATAAAGCGGCCACGGACGGTCTATCACCAGAGCTGGCCAGCCGTTACCACCCATTCGCCTACGTCCACGAGATGGGCGAGGTCCTGGCAGCCGCCGATCTGGCCGTATCACGGGCAGGCGGGTCGACGCTGGGTGAGTATCCCTTGTTTGGCCTGCCGGCCATCCTGGTGCCTTACCCATATGCATGGCGCTACCAGAAGGTCAACGCGGATTACCTGGCAGGGCATGGGGCGGCCACGGTGTTAGAAGACGCTCGGCTCAAAGAACAACTCCTGCCCACCATTCGCGGGTTGATTGGCAATACCGTACGCCTTGAGACCATGCGCACCGCCATGCGCAGCCTGGCAACCCCACAGGCCGCCAAACACCTGGCCGAGCTGGTCAAAGAGATGGGCAACCGCCCAAAAGAAAGGAGGCGTTCCTAGCATGGTGAGCCTGCTGTTCTTATTCTGGATGTACGTGGTTCTCTTTGCCGTGATCGGCGGAATGCGCGGTTGGGCCAAAGAAATTTTGGTCACCTTCAGCGTCATCCTGGCCATTTTCATTATCACGACGCTCGAGCGGTTTGTTCCGTTCATGCGAGATGCCATTGTGGGCGCCCCCCGCTTCTGGATCCGCACGATCATCATTCTGGCGCTGGTCTTTTTTGGCTACCAGGGGCCCAATATTCCCCGCCTGGCGGGCAACAACCGTTTCGTGCGTGAACGCCTGCAAGACATCTTACTGGGCATCTTTTTAGGCGCGATCAATGGATTTTTAATTTTTGGGAGTGTCTGGTTCTTCCTGAACGAGGCTCAATATCCATTTGAGCTGATTTCGGCGCCCGACTCGGCCACTTCTGTTGGCCAGACCGCCCTGGGTATGATCAAATTCCTGCCCCCAACCTGGTTGGGAGCGCCAGCGATTTATTTCGCCGTGGCACTAGCCTTTGTATTTGTTCTGGTGGTATTCGTATGACGACCAGCGTGCATCTCATCGGAATTGGCGGCAGCGGCCTGTCGGGCATTGCTCGAGTACTGCTTGAAAGCGGTTACACGGTCAGCGGCTCCGACCGGCTGTCTTCCCCTCTGGCTGAAAGCCTGAGGGCCGATGGCGTGCGCGTCTGTATCGGCCACCAGGCCAGCAACATTACTGGAGTCGACCTGGTCGTCCGTTCGTCGGCCATCCCGGATGACAATCCCGAAGTGCTTGCTGCCCTGGCCGCGGGCATCCCGGTGCTGAAACGCTCCGAATTCCTGGGCCAACTGATGCAAGGCAAGCAGAGCATCGCCATTGCCGGAAGCCATGGCAAGACCACCACCAGCGCCATGATCGCCTGGATGCTGGTCGAAGCGGGTCTGGACCCATCCTTTATCGTGGGCGGCGTCCTTAAAAACCTGGGGGTCAACGCCCGCGCCGGCGCGGGCCAGCCTTTTGTGATCGAAGCCGATGAATATGACCACATGTTCCTGGGACTCAACCCGGACATCGCGGTCATCACCAACATTGAATACGACCATCCTGACTGCTACCCCACCCCGGCCGAATACCGCCAGGCTTTCCTGGATTTCGCCAGCCGGCTGGCGCCAGATGGCTGGCTGCTGGCATGCAGTGACGACCCCGGCGCGGCGGATTTGTCAGTCACCCTGTCCACCAAACACGGCTTCCAGGGAAAAATCGAGACCTACGGGCTGAACGACAAGGACAGAAGCCAGGCCAGCTACCGGGCCAGCCAGCTCGCGCCCAATGCAGCCGGCGGTTTCAGCTTCAAAGCGGTTTACCATGCTCCGGATGGGAGCGCCGTCCCGCTGGGGGATGTTACCTTGCAGGCGCCGGGCGTGCACAACGTGCGCAATGCCCTGGCAGCCCTGGCGGTAGGTCATCACCTGGACATCCCATCGGAGCAGGTGGCGCACGCATTAGGCGCCTACCAGGGCAGCGGCCGGCGCTTCGAAGTGGTTGGCGAGCCGCGCGGGATTGCCCTGGTCAACGATTATGCTCACCACCCCACCGAGATCCGCGCGACTCTGGCAGCCGCCAGGGTGCGCTACCCGGGCCGGCGCCTGTGGGCTGTGTGGCAGCCGCACACCTATTCTCGCACCCAGGCTCTTCAGGCTGAATTTTCCACCGCTTTCAATGACGCCGACCAGGTGGTGGTGACCGAAATTTACGCGGCGCGCGAGCCAGCCCAGGCATTTTCATCCGCCAGCCTGGCCGCGAGCATGCTGCACCCTTCCGCTCATTTTGTCCCCTCATTGGATGAGGGCGTGCGCTTTTTACTCGCTCACCTGGCCCCAGGCGACGTGGTGCTGGTGTTGTCGGCTGGCGATGCCGATCAGGTCATCGTACAACTTCTGGCCGCCCTTGAAAACAAGAAAGCGTGATTGAGGACCCTCATGTCTACATCCAACAAGAAGACTTTCCGGGCCGAAACAATCACCCTGCCAGACCTGATCCGTACCCCTCCCGCCCGGTCGCACACCGGGAGCGGCCCTGCCGCTGGCCGCGCGGACCAAAACCGGCTGCCCAACCGCAGCTCCGAAAACTATCTGAGCGGTGTAGAAATTATCCACCGCCTGATCGACTACTTTACCAAAAGTTAATCCTCAGGAGACGAACCGACAGGCCCATCAATATGCCGATCAAATCTTCGCTTCCGCTTGAAAGCTTGCGCGCCCAGTTTGCCGAACACCTCCATGAAAATGTGGTGCTGGCCAACTATACCACCGCGCATGTCGGCGGCCCGGCAGATGCGCTTCTACCGGTCAACACCATCGCGGAGCTGGAACAGGCGGTATTGAAATTGTGGGAGCTGCAAGTGCCCATGACCATCCTGGGCAGCGGGTCCAACATTCTGGTAAGCGACAAGGGTTTGCACGGGGTGATCGTGCTCAATCGCGCGCGCAATATCAAAATCGACAGCCGGCACACGCCGCCCAGCGTGTGGGCCGAATCGGGCGCCAATCTGGGCCACATGGCCCGCCAGGTGGCCTTGCGTGGTCTGAGCAGTTTGGAATGGGCTGCCACCATCCCAGGCAGTGTGGGCGGCGCTGTTTATGGCAATGCCGGCGCCCACGGCGGGGATATCCACGGCAATTTAATTTTGGCCGAAATCTTGCACCCAACTCTGGGGAAGGAAGTCTGGCCGGTGGAGCGCCTGGCATACGAATACCGCAGCAGCCTGCTCAAACGCGATCACATCCCAGCCGTCATCCTCACCGCCCGCCTGCGCCTCGAGCCGGGCAATCCGTCCGAAGTCCGTTCCAAGATGGCCAGCTTTTCAGAACACCGCCGGCGGACGCAGCCCCCGGGCGCGACCATGGGCTCGATGTTTAAAAACCCACCTGGCGATTTTGCTGGCCGGTTGATCGAAGCAGCCGGGTTGAAAGGCAAATCCATCGGCGGAGCCGAAATCAGCCCTATTCACGCCAACTTCTTCGTCAACCACGGCTCCGCCACTGCCGCAGACATTTACAAACTGGTTCAACTCGCCCGACGCTGCGTGGCCGACCGGTTTGGCGTCCAGCTCGAGCTGGAGATTGAATTATTAGGTGAATTTAACGGAAATGGAAATGAATAATGGGAGATAAGATCCGCATCGGGGTCATTTTTGGGGGCCGGTCAGGCGAGCATGAAGTTTCGCTGATGTCAGCGCGCTCGCTTCTTTCGGTATTGGATCCACAAAAATACACGGTGACCCAAATTGGCATCACTCACACAGGCACCTGGGTCACTGGCGAGGCCGTTCTCGAC
>DAIQPZ010000034.1:0-20277 GCA_036787065.1 Anaerolineaceae bacterium | reverse complement strand
CGTAACTGCTCAGGCCCCCGTGAAAAAGCTCCGAATTTGAAGTGTTTGCGGGTACTTCGTACCCGCAAACACTTCAAATTCGGAGCTTTTCTTTGCATGGCCAAGTAGTTATACTATATCTACTTATCTCACATCATTAGGATAACCTTTCAACCCTATGAATAAACGCACCAGTAGGTTTTTCATATTTTGTATGGCTGGATTATTTCTCGGCGCCTGCCAGAGCAATAAAGTCCAGAATATTATCGGAACCGAGCGTGATGAACTCGTTAAAGCCGCTGAACCCTTCGAAGACAATTTGATTGGGGCGCTTAATTCTGGCGACTTTACTACCTTTTCAAAGAATTTCGATACGACCATGAAGTCATCCTTCAAAGAAGCGGATTTCACCAATATGCGCCAGACTTTCGCCAGCAAACTGGGTGACTACCAGTCCCGCACGGTTGCGCAGGTCCAATCGACGACCGCCAATGGGCAAACGATTTATCTTCTCAGCTACACATTGCAATATTCAAAGAGCAAAGCAGTTACCCAACGGCTGGTGTTAACCAGTTCTCAACCCTACCAGGTAACAGGGCTTTGGTATAATTCCCCGGAATTAACCCAATAATGCCCGTTAAAGCCAGAGAATAACCCACACAGGCATGATGTCATCTTAGAAACGGAATATCTTATTTGTAGACGACGAGCCAATCATCCTATAGGGGATTAAACGCGCGGTTGAGAACTATATCGGAGAGTGGAATGTTTCCTTTTCCACTTCGGGGATTTCATGCATTGGCGTTGATGGCGATGCAACCATTCGATGTCGTCATCTCTGATTTGGTAATGCCAGGGGTGGATGGCAACCCATTGCTCGAGGCATTCAGTGAACGTTACCCTCCGACCATCCGATTTATTTCAACGGGTAAAACTGAGACCCCGACCGTTATGGCTGGCATCGCGCCTGGCACACCAATTTATTCCCAAGTCTTTTGACATGAAGAAACTCCACGAGTCGGTCAAGCGGACCTGCCGGCTGCGTGATATGTTATCCAACCCAGACCATCTTCGTATTATCACCGGGAGCCGTAATCTGCCCAGCCTGCCAACCCTTTAAAACCCAAATGAAGGAACTTAAATCAAAAGAGCCCACCCCATGGAGCTCAACCAATACAAAGTTGTCTATGAGCTCTACCTGGACATGGAATACCTGGAAAAGACTGGCACAGTTGACCGTCTGGATGAATGGGTGGAACTGGCAAAACAAATTTTCCACTCATAACGACCACCGATAGGTCTATTCCACGCTTTTCGCTTCTTCCCACAGACTGTCCATCTCAGCCAGGCTCATCTCAGAAGGGCTTACGCCTTGTTCGCGGGCGCGTTTTTCGACATAACTGAAACGCGTGCGGAAACGCTGGCTGGTAGCGCGCAATAGGGTTTCGGCGTCCGCTTTATACCAACGCACCAGATTGACCATGGCAAATAACAAATCGCCCAGCTCAGCGGAGCGCGTTTCGGGAGTGCCAGCCTGGCGCACTTCCTCCAGCTCTTCCATCAGCTTGCCCCACACAGGTTCGATGCTATCCCAGTCAAAGCCAACCCGCGCAGCCCGGTCTTGAATCTCTTGGGCCTGGGCAAGTGCGGGCAATGCTTTGGGCAGCCCGTCTAAAAGGCCTTTTACCCCAGGCTTGCCATTCGCCTGACGTTCGGCCTCCTTTAATTTTTCCCAATTTTGAAGCACCTTAGATACACCATCTACTTTCCAATCGCCAAAAACGTGCGGGTGACGGCGAATCAGTTTGGCATTAATACCCTTAACCACATCATAAAGGTTAAAATCTCCCTCTTCGAAAGCGATTTGTGCATGTAGGCCGATTTGCAGCAAGATATCTCCCAGTTCCTCAGCCAGCCCGGGCATATCTTCCTGGTCCAGGGCATCCAGGGCTTCATAAGTCTCTTCAAGCAGGTGCTTGCGCAGGCTTAAGTGTGTCTGTTCCCGATCCCACGGACAGCCGTCTGGTGCGCGAAGTTGGGCGATAATCTCGTGAAAAGCCTCAAAGGAGGTGTTTAGACCAAGGGGGGGCAGATACAGCGAGCTCAACAGCCCCAAATAGGGACTGCGATCGATTTCATACAGCGCCAGGTCTTCCACCATTTCTTCAGGTGTACCGGCAGCATGCACCAGTCGCACCGGGTGTTGATCCGGGTAAACTGCCATTAAAGTCAGCTTTACTTCCGCAGCGACCATAGCAGAATATATCTGGGCGATCAGAGTGGGGGAATCGGGTGGGAAGGAAGGCGTATGGGCGTTGGTCAGGGTCAGTGCATCCACAAGGGCCAGGGTTGGATAAGGATCGATCTGTAACGCGCTAAAGGTCGGCTCCAGAAAACTCAGCCCTTCGATGACCCGCACGGGCAGCCCTAAAGCATGCGCCTGGCGAACAATCTCGGGACTGGTGGCTTCCGCCACGTAGGGATGCCCAGGGACAGCGTAGGTCACCCCTTCAGGGCGCTGCCCTAAAAAGAGCACCTGGCTGACAATGCGGGCATATACATCTTCGAAGCTTGCACCCTGGTCATAAAGGGTATCAAAGGAATATATTTCAATCCCTTTTGGCAGACCAGCAATCACCGGGTGCTGGCGTGTACGGCAATATAGCTCTTTGCAGCCTTGAAGCCAATCCCATGCCTGGCGGGTAAGGTGAGCCGCATCGCCTGGGCCAAGACCCAGGATGGTAATCCCCCCTGCCTGTTGCGCATTATTGTTTGTCATCACAACCTCGCTAGGATATAAAAAACCACAGACCGCACCAGTTCCACGATCTGATTTTGCCATCGTGGTCCAATTGCAATCCGTGGTTCAATGATACAAGCCGAGAAACAACCGTTATAAAACACCTGACGCAATATGCGCGGCGCCAAACCGCGTGAAGGTTAACGCTTGGTATAAGTCGGGGCCTTACGGGCGCGCTTGAGGCCTGGCTTTTTACGTTCCTTTACGCGCGCATCGCGAGTGAGGAGACCATTCTGGCGCATCACCGCGTGAAAATCCGGGTTCAGCTTCACCAATGCACGGGCCATGCCCAACTTGACTGAATCAGTTTGACCAGTCACGCCACCGCCCTTCACCACGACTGTGATGTCAAAAGTGTCTGGATTCTGGCCTGCCGCCTGCATTGGTAGAAAAATCGCTTCAAGGTCACCAATGCGGGTAAAATAATCCCCCGCTGGTTTATCATTAACAGTAAAGACACCCGTTCCGCTCATCACACGCACACGAGCAGTGGCCTCTTTACGACGACCAATTCCTTCGAAATACTGTACCATCTTGACCGTGCTCCTTTATACAACCGGTGTTGGGGTTTGCGCCGCATGTGGGTGCTCTGCCCCGCCATAAACCTTGAGTTTCTTGATCAAACGACGACCGATCTTGTTGTGGGGTAACATCCCCCAAACAGCCGCCCGAATTACACGATCAGGATGAACTCGCAACAGTTCCTTGAGACCAACGGTCTTAAGGCCACCCGGATAACCAGAATGCTTGTTGTATTCTTTATCTTCCAAGCGGTTGCCGGTGACGACGATTTGTGCGGCGTTTACCACCACGACATAATCACCCATCGCTACACCTGGGGTGTAGGTAGGCTTGTGTTTGCCCATCAAATACACTGCAATTTGTGTCGCCAGCCGACCCAGAGTCTGGTTATTTGCGTCAAATAAAACCCACTGCGAGTCATTCTGGCCCTTAAGGACGTAAGTCTTGTCCACGGTCATCATCTCCACATTCAATAATCTCAAACATAAATTACTTCAGCCAGCACCAGTCCATGGGCCGGCGCCAAACCTGGCGTTTGCGGCTGCCCATTTTGCAGTCCACTGACCCATTCTTGCATATCGATGCGTCCCTGCCCTACCAATATCTGGATATACACCAGACGGCGAACCATATGGTAGAGAAAGGCATTGGCAACAATCTCGAAGCGCAAACCGATCAGCCCAGGCTGCAAGGAAAACTCCTGCCAACTCGCGCTCATCACCGTCCGCACTGTCTTACCGCCAGGCTTTGGAGGCGTGCCAAAAGCGGTAAAATCGTGGTCACCGGGCAGCCAGACTGCGGCCGTCCGAAGCGCCTCCAGGTCAACTGCCGGCCAGACCCGCCAGTGAGCACGCTCCAAGAATGGGAGACGTTCTTCCTGGCAAAAGATCTGGTAGACATAGCGCCTGGCCCTGGCCGAAAAACGCGGATGAAAATCATCCTGCGCCTCACTGACTGCCTGCGCCGCCACATCCAGTGGCAGATTAGCATTGATTGCTTTGCATAAAGCCTGGAGCGAATGCTCCCAGGCCATGTCAAAGGCGATCACCTGTCCGGTGGCGTGTACACCTGTATCGGTACGCCCTGCGGATAGGATGGTACTGCCCTGCCAACCGAGGCAGCGTAAAGCTGTTTCGATTGTTCCCTGGACGGTGCGCACATTGGCCTGGCGTTGGAACCCAGCAAATGCCGTGCCATCATATGCAATAATTACCTGGTAACGTGCCATGCCTGTCCGGTCCTAATTCTACCGGACGGGTTTACTCCTCAACCAATTCGATTAAGACCATCTTTGCCGCATCACCTTCGCGGGGACCCAGCTTCAATATGCGGGTATATCCGCCAGGTCGCCCAACAAAACGAGGTCCAATGTCATCAAATAATTTCTTAACAATTTCTGCATTGGTGCCGCCCAATCGGGCGGCAGCCAGACGGCGCGCATTGACTTTTTGGATGTCACTTAACTTGGCGCTGTTGCGCGCCAGCGTGATCAACTTTTCTGCTGCGCTGCGAATCGCTTTGGCTTTGGCAGAAGTGGTCTGGATGCGCTCATGTTCAAACAACTGCTTGATCAATGTCCGCCGTAACGCGATTCGTACGTCTTTGCTTCGACTTAACTTATAACCTGCTACTTGGTGTCGCATAGGTTTGCTTACTCCACGTCTTTTTCATCGCGCAAGAAACCCTTCTCACGCATCTTTTGTCGCAGCTCTTCCAGGCTTTTCTCACCGAAGTTCCGGATAGACATCACCGCTTCATCGCCTTTTTCGAGCAACTCCAGCACATCGCCAACTGTCGTGATGCCGGTTCGTTTGAGCGAGTTGAACACCCGCACAGACAGATCCAGGTTCTCAATCGGTGTTTCGGCCGCTTCGCTGGTCAGATGGACACCGCTGACTTCCTTCTCCACACCCACACTCAGGATCTCTTCGCTAATGCCCGCCATGAAACGCAGGTGATCGATGAGGATCTTCGAAGCAGTACCCAGAGATTTCTCAGGGGAGATGGTGCCATCGGTCCAGATTTCAAGGATCAGACGGTCAAAGTTAGTGCTCTGGCCAACACGAGCATTGGCTACAGACCAGTTGACCCGCTTGACCGGGCTGTAAATCGCATCCACTGGCAGTTCACCAATAGGAAGCCGGCCGCTGCGTTCATTAGCCGGGGAGTAGCCCCTGCCGCGTTCAACGGTCATTTCGATTTCCAGCTTTGACTTGTTGTTGTCCACTGTGAACAAATACAGGTCAGGGTTGACAATTTCAACCTCAGCCGGGATGATGATGTCTGCTGCGGTGACCACACCTTCGCCGCGCACATCCAGGTGGATGTGTGATGACTCACCCTCGTGCAGGATCAGGCGGAGCTGTTTAATTTGCAGCATTACCTGGATGACGTCTTCACGTACACCAGGGATATCGCTGAATTCATGTAAGACATCTAAAATTCGGATAGATGAAACGGCAGTGCCGTCCAATGATGATAGGAGTACACGACGCAGGGCATTACCAAGCGTCACTCCATAACCCCTTTCGAGCGGGCTGATAATAAATTTGCCATAGTTGCGGGCTTCTGCAACCCGTTCAACCTTCGGTGTTACCATATTACTTAGACCAGTCACGATTCACCTCTTGCCAGCATACCTTTTTATAACCGCACGCCGGCCTAACCGGTTCTAGCGCGAATAGTACTCAACAATGAGTTGTTCGGTCAGATTGCCGTCGATTTCAGCCCGTTCAGGCTGGCGCAGGAGCTTACCGCTCATATCTTTCAGATTGCGATCAAGCCACGGCGGTATTGTACGAGGTTCAGCAACCTCAGGCAGGGCTTTAAAAAAGGTCGAATCGCGAGAACCTTCGCGAACTGAAAGGATGTCACCAGGGCGCAGCAGCATCGACGGAATATCGGTGCGGCGGCCATTGACATTGTAATGCCCGTGGGTTACCATCAGGCGGGCTTCAGAGCGGTTGACTGCGTAGCCCAACCGAAAAACCACATTATCCAGCCGCGTTTCAAGGATTTGAAGCAGGTTTAGCCCTGTCAGGCCGTGCCGGCGTTGGGCAATGCTGAAATAACGCGTGAATTGTCGTTCAAAAACACCATATACCCGGCGTGCCTTCTGTTTGGCGCGCAATTGGCGGGCATATTCTGATTGTCGATCGCTGCGTCCCTGGCTGGATGGCCCGTGCTGGCCGGGGGGAAAGCCTCGGCGTTCAAATGCACACTTGGGGGTAAAGCAGCGTTCTCCCTTAAGGAAGAGTTTTTCACCTTCTCGCCGGCATAATTTACAAACCGGTCCAAGATACTTCGCCATATAATTCCTCTCTCTTCTAAATTAAACGCGGCGTTTCTTAGGAGGCCGGCAACCGTTATGGGGAACCGGAGTAATATCTGAAATGGAGCGCACACGCAATCCCAAAGACTGCACGGCGCGGATAGCTGATTCACGACCAGGGCCAGGACCTTTAACAAACAGATCCACCTCCTGGATCCCCATGGACTGGGCAGCCTTGATCGCCTGCTCGGCGGCCAGGCGCGCCGCGAACGGCGTGCTTTTGCGCGATCCCTTGAAACCAGCGGATCCCGCGCTGCCCCAGCAAACGGTGTTGCCCTGCGTATCCGTTACTGTCACAATCGTATTATTAAATGAGGCATAAACATGTACCTGCCCCGACGATAGTGTGCGCTTTACCTTGCGTGCAGTCGTGGTACCACGACGCGACGAGCGTACGTTTTGAGCCATAATCCCTCACTAAACTTAGAATAACTTCCCCTACACAAGACCGCTTAGAGGTTGAAGCTGTCTTATATTCAGGGATAAAACCCAACCAGCCAGGCAACCGCTGGGAGGAAGATCCCACCCGGCTGGTTTGGGGAAATAAACTATTTCTTGGTTGCGCCACGACGGCGACCGCGACCTGCCACTGTTTTCTTCGGACCTTTGCGTGTGCGGGAGTTGGTGCGTGTCCTCTGACCCCGTACAGGAAGGTTGCGCCGGTGCCGTAAACCACGGTAGCAGCCAATCTCAATCAGGCGTTTGATGTTCATCTGCACTTCGCGGCGCAGATCACCTTCCACCTTGAAATTCTTAGAAATATAATCACGTAAAGCGGCAGTTTCCGCTTCCGTTAAATCTTTAACCCGCGTAGCAGGGTTAACCCGTGTAGCGGCTATAATTGCCTTGGCCCTGGTGGGACCAATACCAAACAGGTACGCCAGACCAATATCGATCCGCTTGTTACGGGGGAGATCAACACCTTCAATTCTTGCCATATTAACCTTTACCCTTGTCGCTGCTTATGTTTTGGGTTTTCACAAATAATATATAGTCGCCCGTCGCGCTTGACAACTTTACATTTCGCACAGCGCTTACGAATGGATGTGGTAACTTTCATGACACCAGACTCCTTAACCTTCCATCAAAGAAATAAAATTGCGCAGTAACTACTCAGCTTTGGGGTGAAAGTTCCCGAATTTGAGGTGTTTGCGGGTGCGGATCACCCGCAAACACCTCAAATTCGGATCTTTTTCACACGAGTCTTAGCAGTTACATCACACCTTCATCAGCCGAGACCTTGCATTCTAACATCATTAAGCCCGCAAAGACTTGATTATATCGGATCAATCTATTTTTGTTAATATCTGCGGCCCATCCGGAGTGATCGCTACTGAATGTTCGAAGTGCGCCGTCAACGAACCATCCTCCGAAACCACCGTCCATCCATCCGCCAGCACACGTGTATCGGGTGTGCCCACCAGAACCATCGGCTCCAACGCAATGGTCATCCCATTCCGTAGGAGGATGCCTGCGCCCGGTTTACCATAATTTGGAACCTGCGGCCCCTCGTGCATATCTCGCCCTACTCCGTGACCCGTGTACACCCGTGTGACGTGGAAACCATGACCTTCAACGTAGCGTTCAATGGCTGCCGATATGTCACCCAGGTGGTTACCCGCCACCATCTTCGCGATACCGATCTCCAGAGATTTCTCCGTCACATCCAGCAGCCGCCTGGCAAGTGGTGAGATTTCCCCGACGGCGACGGTTATGGCCGAGTCACCGACGAAACCCTGGAAAACTGTCCCGCAGTCTAACGAGATGATGTCACCTGCCTTCAGCTTGCGCTTTGGGCTGGGGATGCCATGCACCAGCTCTTCATTCACGCTGGCGCAAATGCTGGCGGGATAAGGATAGGGTCCCGGATAATTTTTAAAAGGCGAATAACAACCATATTTTTTCAAGACGCCTTCCGCTGCTGCGTTCAAATCGGCCGTATTGGCGCCTGGCTTGATGATAGCGCAGGCTGCGGCCAATGCCTCAGCGTTAATCCGTCCTGCTTGCCGCATAATCTCAATTTCTTGCGGCGTTTTGATGTTGATTTGCCGGTCCCAGGATAAATCTTTTTTAACCTTGTCATAAAAGCGGCGGGAACCGCCAAATGATGAGTTAGTCATAATTTTTCGGTCAACTTTTTATAACGCGTATTTCTTGACGGCTTTTAAAAGCTGCTGGCCTACAACCTCGATCCCCTGGGTGCCATCGACTTCGGCCAGGAGGTTGCGTTTCTGGTAATATTCGATCAACGGAGCCGTTTGATCGGTGTAGACCTGGATCCGCCGTGCAACGGTTTCAGACTTATCGTCATCCCGTTGGTAAAGCTCAGATTGATCAAAATCGCATTTTCCGGCGATCTTAGGCGGGTTGTATTTCTCATGAAAAACATGCCCACTGGCTCGACAGGTCCAGCGCCCACTCAAACGTTCGATCAACACCGGGGCGGGTACAGCGATGTAGGGAACCACATCCACCTTACCACCCAGTTCGCCTAACATGACTGCCAGAGCGTCGGCCTGAGCCGGTGTGCGAGGGAAGCCATCCAAAATGGCGCCCAGCTTGCAATCCGGACGACTTAAGCGTTCCCGGATCATGGCGATGGTCAGATCGTCCGGCACCAGCTCGCCTAGATTCATAAAATTTTGCGCGCGTTTTCCAAGCTCGGTTTGAGACTTAAGGTTTTCACGAAAAATATCACCCGAGGAGACATGTACCAGGCCAAAGGTATCCGCGAGGATTTTTGCCTGGGTTCCTTTTCCAGCTCCGGGGGGTCCAAGTAAGACAATGTAAGATGGCATCGCCAGTTTCCTCACAGATTAGCTAATTAACTTTTCATCATAACCGTGCAGTTTGAGCTCGGTATCGATAATATTAAAGGTATCTCGCACCACACCGACCACGATCAGTAAACCGGCAGATGAGACGATGAGCAGGCTGGAACCGCGGGTCGAGACAGGCAAAACCGAGCCTAGCAGGTACGGCAGGACTGCCACAATCCCCAGGAACAGAGCCCCGGGCAGGGTAATGCGCCGTTGAACTTTAGTCAGGTATTTCTGGGTAGGAGCGCCCCGTACCACACCTGCAATTTGAGCGCCTTGTTTTTTCAGGCTGTCACCATAATTCTGCTGGGTGAAGAGCACATCTGTATAGAAGAAGGTGAAAATGACCACCATGAAGAAATACATCACCCCATACCAGGGCGAATTTGCGCCAAAGGTGTTGTAAACTCCGCCGGCAAAGCTAGCAATTACCTGGGTCTTCGATGCTACGAAATAGCTGGCGATAATCGCCGGGAAGGTCAGGATAGATTGGGCAAAGATCAGCGGGATCATGCCGGCCATGTTGACCATCAACGGCAGGTTGCTGCGTACCGGCATGGACATCCGGTTGCCAACGCGCCTTCCAGGGAACATCACCGGGACGTTGCGCCGGCCTTGCTGTACAAAAACAATGGCGAAGATAGTCAGCGCCAGCACGATCAAGACAACAATACTCACCCACCAGTTCTGCTTATCACTGAGCAGGTTGGCAAAATTGGCAGGGGTGCGCGAGACAATTCCAGCAAAAATAATCAACGAAAGACCCTGGTTGCGGATACCATATTCAGAAATCAACTGGCCCAGCCAGATAGCAAACATGGTACCGCCCATCATTGAGAGTAAAACTGCCAGGGTAGGCACCAGATTGGCACCCGTAAAACCAAAATGAAGCACCACTGGCCTGCCGCCTGCAAAAGAGCTGAAGATATTGATTTGGCCGATGGCTGAAAGCAGCGACATCGGGACGGTTAAGATCACCGTCCATTTTTCCATCCAGATCTGCCCCTCACGGGGATTTTCTTTCATCTTGCGCTCGAGAGCTGGGATAATTGGCATGAGCAGTTGCAAGATAATCTGAGCGGTAATGTAGGGATACACGCCCATCGCCAGGATGGAGAAATGGGAAACCGTGCCACCCGAAAGGAGATCGAGCAGGCCAAACAGGTTACCGGTGGCCGAGCCTGAAGTGGCAATGCTGGCGATCACGCTGCGATCAATTCCCGGTACCGGGATGTTGCCTGCCAGCCTGTAAATCACCAGCAAAAGCAAGGTGATCAACAGCTTTTTTCGGATATCTTCCGATCTCCACAAGTAGCGCCAAGCTGACCGTCTCATGAATTAAAGCTCCTTTAGGTGATCAGACACCATTAGAACGTTTCAACGCTCCCGCCAGCCGCCTCGATTTTAGCTTTCGCGCTTTTGCTGACGCGTTGGACGCGTACTTTGAGTGGGACGGTGATTTCACCACGACCCAGGACGACGACCAAATCATCGACATGATGGATAATATCCGCTTCTGCCAGTACTTCAGGCGTAATTTCACTACCAGCCGCAAATTTCGCTAGTTGAGTTAAATTAACCTCGCTGTAACTGAGCTGAGAAGGCGGGGTGAAACCCTGGCCGCGCACAAAGGGTAAGTGTCTGAAGAAAGGCAGATTACCACCTTGTAAGTATAAACGGACGGGCTTGCCAGCGCGTGAGGTCTGGCCTTTGGTACCTTTTCCGCAGGTCTTACCCTGTCCGCCAGAGATACCGCGGCCTAAACGCTTGCGCGGCTTTTTGGAGCCTTCATTAGGCATGAGATCGTGAAGTTTCATTGCTCTACCTTATCTATACTTTTTCAATAACGATCAGGTGATTGACCAAAGCCAACATCCCACGCAGCGGTGCGCAATCTTCCTTCACCAAAGTCTCGTGAAGATGGTGAAAACCCAACGCTTTCAAGGTTGCTTTGTGTTTTTTTGAGAAGCCAATCCCGCTTTTAAGCAGCGTGATTTTCAGATACTTTGCTTCGGTTTTGGTTGTTTCAGCCATTCTTCCTCCGCTCCCAGAACGGCAGCAGATCGTTGACGTTCTTACCACGTTTAATGGCTTCTTCCTGGGGTGATTTGAGCTGGTCAAGGGCGTCAAAAGTGGCCTGAACGACGTTCAGCACAGTGGCGCTGCCCAGCGATTTAGTCAGGATGTCGCGGATGCCAGCCGATTCAAGCACGGCGCGCACACCGCCAGCGGCAATAACGCCTGTGCCCTGGGTTGCTGGCTTAAGCAGAACCCTGGCGCCGCTGACCTTCCCGATAACCTCATGCGGGATGGTAGTGCCACTCACGTGGACCAAACGCATGTTTTTGTGAGCATGATCGGTCGCTTTGCGCATGGCATCGGGGACAGCATTGGCTTTACCAATACCCAGGCCCACTTTGCCTCTCCCATCACCAACCACCACGGTTACGCGGAAAGAAAAGCGCCGGCCGCCTTTAACCACTTTGGCAACACGCGCAATCTCGATTACACGTTCATCGTACTGCTGATCCACACCTTGGTATTCTTTCATCTCCATATTTCAGGCCCTCATTCCTATCATTAAGAGCAGTTAGAACACCAGGCCGGCTTGACGAGCGCTTTCTGCCAGGGCCTTAACTCGACCCATGTAGGCAAAACCGCCGCGGTCAAAAACAACACTGGTAATCCCTTTGGTCTTCGCGCGCTCAGCCACAACCTGACCCACCAGGCGAGCCTGTTCGGTCTTGGTAAGGCCTTCAAATTTGGAGCGCAGTTCATTATCCACAGTTGAAGCCGAAGCCAGCGTGTTGCCAGCTTCATCATCAATCACCTGGGCATAAATCTCAGCGTCACTGCGAAAGACATTTAAGCGTGGTCTACCGTGCGTGCCAGAAACTAACTTACGCACGCGCTTGTGACGCCGAATTCGAGCCTCAGAACGAGATTTAGTTGCCATATGCTATCACCTTACTTCTTTGCTTTACCAGATTTACCCGCCTTGCGGCGGATATGTTCGCCCAGGTAATGGACACCCTTACCCTTGTAGGGTTCAGGGGGACGAATTTCACGAATATTGGCTGACACCTGGCCAACCTGTTCTTTATCGTGCCCGTTGATCTTAATCTGACGAATCTTGGTTTCCACCTCAAAGGTGATCCCATCAGGCGGTTCGATGACAACCGGGTGAGAAAAGCCCAGGTAAAGGACAAGTTTCTTCCCGTCCATTTCAGCACGATATCCCACCCCTTCGATTTCCAGGATACGAGAGAAACCGGTGCTGACACCCGTGACCATATTATTAAGCAGTGCACGCGTCGTACCATGCAGCGCTTTGATTGAAGGCTCTTCCGAGTCGCGGGAGATGATTACCTGGCGTGTAGCTTTTTCGTGGGTAATCGTCATCTGGGGAACAAACGTACGCTCCATCACTCCCTTAGGGCCTTTGACACGTACGAATACGCCATCCACTTCAATCTCAACGCCGGCTGGATAGACAATTGGCAAACGACCGATTCGAGACACTGTTCATACCTCCTAAAGGTCTTACCAGACCTTGCACAGGATCTCGCCGCCAACACCAAGCTGGCGCGCGCGCTGTCCAGTCATCACACCCTTAGGAGTAGATAGGATAGCAACGCCGATACCCGCAATAACCCACGGGATATCTTCTTTACGAGTATAAATACGGCGACCGGGGCGGCTTACCCGTTCCAGGCCGGTGAGAATTGGACGCCGGGCGCGGCGCTCCCCAATATATTTCAAACGTAATCGCAACACGCGCTGTCCGGCCAGTTCGCCATCTGCCACATCAAAGCCTTCTATAAAGCCTTCTTCCTTAAGAATTTTGGCTATTTCAGCTTTGATATTTGAGCTTGGCATCGCTACCACGGATTGGCCTACCATGGCCGCATTACGGATGCGAGTCAACATATCAGCAATAGGATCGGTAACACTCATTTATACTACCTCCGGGTAGGCTACCAGGACGACTTCGTAATGCCAGGAATTTTACCTTCCAGGGCTAATTCGCGAAAGCAAATGCGACACAGACCAAAACGGCGGATGTAACCACGCGGGCGACCACAACGCTGGCAGCGATTCCGGACCTGGTTAGGGAACTCACGCCGCATTTCACGATACTTCATGCATTTCTTTGCCATATTATCCTTTCCTGAAGGGCATGCCCAGCAACT
This sequence comes from Anaerolineaceae bacterium, assembly GCA_036787065.1. Classification (GTDB taxonomy): domain Bacteria; phylum Chloroflexota; class Anaerolineae; order Anaerolineales; family Anaerolineaceae; genus JAJYIW01. Next base: position 6,633 of record DAIQPZ010000034.1, on the reverse strand, counting down.
GAAGCAAAACCCGCGCCTGATCGTCATTTTGGGCTGTGGTTACAATGGTGACTTCCAGGCCTCTAACCTTGTCAATTTTATCGTATTCAATTTCCGGGAAGATAAGTTGTTCCCGCAGACCCAGGGTGTAATTACCGCGTCCATCGAAGGCTTCAGCGGAAACACCGCGGAAATCACGCACACGGGGTAACACGATGTTGATCAACCGGTCTAAAAACGACCACATCCGGTCACCGCGCAAGGTGACCTTGACCCCAATCGAGCGGCCTGCGCGCAGTTTGAAGTTGGCGATGTCTTTGCGGGCCTTGGTGATGACGGGTTTTTGCCCGGTGATCAGGAGAATATCCGCCACTGCCGCATCCAGTGCCTTGGGGTTATCCATGGCCTCACCCAAACCGATATTGACCACCACTTTGGTAATGCGGGGCGCCATCATCACATTTTGTAAGCTAAGCCCTTCCACCAAAGCGGGGACCCATTCTTTTTGATAACGTTCTTTCATTCTATTCATATTTTCGCTCCCACGCGACCTACTCGTCTATCAATGCTTTGCAGGTCTTGCAAATGCGAGTTGCCTTGCCGTCCTGCTCGCGCTGGACTCCAACCCGTGTGGCTTTACCGCATTTCGGGCAGACCAACATCACCTTCGAGACGGGCATGGGGGTCTCGAATTTTACAATACCCGGTGAGAGCGTGCGCCCCTGGGATTGTACCTGGCGCTGGTGCTTTGAATGCAGATTTATACCCTGCACCACCACTGTGGCATCATCTGGATTGACCTTGATCACCTCGCCCTGTTTGCCTTTATCTTCGAGGCGGCCACTGATCAATTCAACTTTATCACCTTTGCGAATCTTTAATTTCATCATCTCGCTCCTATCCCACTAGCCCTAAAGTACTTCCGGCGCCAGGGAGATAATCTTCATAAAACCTTTTTCACGGAGCTCACGCGCCACAGGCCCAAAGATGCGGGTACCTTTCGGGTTTTGCCCGTCGGTGTCGAGGATGACCGCAGCGTTATCATCGAAGCGAATGGAAGAACCATCTTCACGACGCCATTCTTTGGCCACCCGCACGATGACGGCTTTGACCACTTCGCTTTTCTTGACTGTGCCCTGGGGAGCTGCCGATTTTACCGTGGCCACCACCACATCACCCACATGGCCATATCGCCGGGTCGATCCCCCCATGACGTGGATCACCAATAATTCTCGAGCGCCGGAATTATCGGCTACTTTTAATCGAGTTTCATGCTGGATCATGGCTTACTCCCGTCATTTCTTCGACCGAAGGCTGCAGGCCACGCTTGAGTATGGCTTCGACTACCCAACGCTTTTCGCGGGAGAGAGGTTTCGATTCTACAATCTGAACCTGATCCCCTTCCTGGCAGCCCAACTCGTCGTGAGCTTTAACTTTATTGCTTGAATGCACCACTTTCTTATACAACGGGTGCCGGTAAGTGCGGGTAATCTGCACTACCACCGTTTTCATCATTTTATTGCTGGTGACCACACCGGTTAAACGACGGCGTTCGTTCATGCTACACCTTCCTGTGCCGCGATTTCACGTTCCCGCATGATGGTCTCATACAGTGCAATCAGTCGGCGAGTTTGCTTAAGACGGCTCGTATCCGTCAACTGACCTGTCACCACCTGAAAACGCAGATTCATTAATTCATTGTGCGTATCGGTCAGCTTTTTAATCAATTCGTCTTGAGAGAGGAGACGGATCTCTGTAATTTTCATGAATGCTCTCCTTCATGGCGAATGACGATCTTAGTCTGGATCGAGAACTTATAAGTGGCCTGGCGAAGAGCATCTAATGCAGCTTCTTCGGGCAGACCGGCTATCTCAAACATGATCCGGCCAGGTTTAACCACTGCCACCCAATATTCAACATTGCCTTTACCTTTACCCATACGGGTTTCCGGTGGCTTTCGGGTGTAGGGTTTATCCGGGAAAATCCGGATCCAAATCTTACCGCGGCGCTTCATATTATGAACAATCGCCCGGCGGGCCGCTTCTATTTGTCGAGCGGTTACCCAGCCTGGTTCGAGGGCTTGCAGCCCATATTCACCGAAGCTGATTTCCGCCCCGCGTAGAGCCTTGCCCTTCATTCGACCGCGCATTTGCTTGCGCCACTTTACACGCTTTGGCATCAACATAGTCACTACCTCTTTTAATTAAAGCTCATTCGCCTGGCGAAAAGGCTTACTCACTCACGTACACGCCTTCAGTGGTTTCGGCTTTCTCTTCCACCTGGCGCAAGACTTCACCTTTATATATCCACACCTTGACACCAACCTGACCATAGGTGGTCCCCGCTTCGGCGCGGGCGAAATCGATATTGGCCCGGAGAGTCTGCAAAGGCACGCGGCCTTCACGCAGCCAGACGCTGCGCGCCATTTCAGCACCGCTCAAACGGCCAGCCACTTCCACTTTGATTCCCAAAGCGCCTTGGCGCATCGCCTGTTGGAGGGCGCGTTTCATCGCCCGCCGGTAGCTCACGCGCCGGGTCACCTGGTCGGCAATGTTGGTGGCAACCAGGAAAGCATCAGTATCTGGCGCCTTGATCTCTTTGATTTCCAAATCGATCTTCTTGGCAGTCAGGGCTTCCAGGTTCTGGCGCATCTTTTTTACACTCTCGCCCTTGCGGCCGATCAGGATGCCAGGTTTGGCCGTGTGAACCACAACCTTCACCTTACCAGGAAAACGTTCCACCTCGACCCGGGAGACACCCGCTTTACCGGCCTCTGACAGGATCAGATCGCGAATTGCGAAATCCTGGTGGAGTTGTTCTCTGTATTCACGCCCTTCGGCGTACCACCGGCCCAGCCATGGCTGATTAATCCCAAGACGAAAACCTATCGGATGAACTTTTCGACCCATACTTATGACTCCCGTTCGTGCAAAATAACCGTAATGTGCGAGTTGCGCCGGAGCAACGGCTTGAAACGGCCGCGCGCTCCGAAACGGCGCCACTTACGGGTAGGGGCTTCGTCCGCGAAAATGCGGTAAACGATCAGGTTATCGCGGCTGACGCCGAAGTTTTCCTCAGCATTGGCTACTGCGGATGACAACACTTTACTGACCTGGTGGGCAGCGGTTTGCGGCATGAACGCCAACGTGTTCAGTGCATCAACCGCAGGTTTCCCGCGCACCAGATTGACCACCAGGCGCACTTTCTGTGCGGAGATGGATATATAGCGGAGATTTGCTCGGATATCCGTGGCCATGGCTTACTTTCCTTTCGTGGACGTGGCTTTCTCGCTGCCCATGTGTCCACGGAAATGGCGGGTAGGAGCAAACTCGCCCAGGCGATGGCCGACCATGTTTTCAGTCACATAAATCGGCACATGGCGGCGACCATCATGGACAGCGATAGTATGCCCCACCATTTGGGGGAAGATCGTGCTGGCGCGACTCCACGTGCGGATGACTTTCTTTTCGCCGCGGGTGTTCATTTCTTCAATTTTCTTCAACAGTTTTGGGGCAATAAAAGGCCCCTTCTTGAGCGATCGTGACATAATCTCGTCCCTCTTTCTCGCTTTTTATCCTAACGGCTCGCTTTACTGCGGCGGCGGATAATATACTGATTCGACTGCTTATTGCGGCGGGTCTTATAGCCGCGCGTCGGGCGACCCCAGGGGCTCTTTGGCCCAGGCATACCAGTGGGCTGACGGCCTTCACCACCCCCATGCGGGTGGTCACGAGGCGACATCGCTGTCCCACGCACTGTTGGGCGAATGCCCATATGGCGCTTGCGGCCAGCTTTGCCCAGTTTAACGTTGCTGTGATCCAGGTTGCCGACCTGGCCGATGGTCGCGTAACAACGCTGGCGAACCAGGCGAACTTCACCTGATGGCAGGCGCACCTGAGCATACTCGCCCTCTTTGGCTAATAACTGAGCAGAGCTACCGGCGGAGCGGACAAGCTGCCCGCCTTTACCTTCTTTGAGTTCTACATTGTGGATCTGGGTACCTACCGGGATGCTTGACAGGGGCAAACTGTTACCAGGCCGAATTTCTACTTGAGCGCCAGCTATCACCACATCCCCAACCTTTAAACCAACTGGGGCAATAATGTAGCGTTTTTCACCATCCGCGTAGGCCAACAAAGCCAGGCGAGCCGTGCGGCCAGGATCGTACTCGATCGCCGCAACATTGCCGGGGATGCCTAACTTATCGCGCTTGAAATCCACCACACGAATAAATTGGCGATTACCGCCCCCCCGGTGACGAACAGTTATACGCCCATAAGAATTGCGCCCCGCGTGGCGAGCGGGATGCCGGAGTAGGCTTCGCTCGGGGGCTTTATTGGGTGTAAGCTCTTCGAATGAATAACCAGTCATATTGCGTAGACTGGGGGTTACCGGTTTATATATCTTGACGGCCATTACTCAACCCCTTCAAAAATCGGAATTCTATCATTCGCAGCCAGGAGGACAATTGCTTTCTTGTAGCCACTGTCGCGGATCGCCAGGCGGTGGCTGCGAGCACGGCGCGTGCGTTTGGCTGGCGCATTCACTACATTGACCCGCAAGACTTTGACATCAAACAGGGTTTCGACTGCATCTTTAACCAACGTTCGTGTGGCGTCATCCGCCACGATGAAAACGTACTGGTGCAGTTTACTGACCTGATAATTCGATTTTTCAGTCACCAACGGGCGGCGGAGAACATCATATATCGTCGTCATGGTTCCTCCTACCTAGGCCAGGTTCACGGCCAGAACATCCAGGGCCTGCACGGGTAAAACCACTTTGTCAAAACCCAGCAGATCGCGAATATTCAAATAACCGGCCATTAAGATCTTGGCATCGGGGATGTTATTGGTCGAGCGGATAACCAGCTCGTAATCAGAAGTCTTGGCGGGTACGAGGATTAAAGCACTCGCATCACCCACCAACCTCTGCAATGCCGCGACCATCAGGCGGGTCTTGGGCTCTTCCAGGATCAGCGCGTCCACAACCACAATACTGGATTCAGCCGCCTTGACAGTGAGGGCCGAGCGCAGCGCGGCGCGGCGCATCTGGCGCGGCATCGCCTGTTCGTAAGAGTGAGGGTGCGGTGTGTGGGCCCTACCGCCGCCTTTCCACTGCGGGGCACGGGTAGAACCCTGTCGCGCACGGCCTGTACCCTTCTGGCGCCAGGGCTTGCGCCCACCACCAGACACATTACTGCGGGTCTTGGTTTCGTGCGTACCCAAGCGCGCATTCGCCATCTGGCGGACGTAGGCCTGGTGCATCAAATCTATATTAATTGGGGCTTCAAAGATGGCAGCAGGTAACTCTACCGTGCGCACCTTTTCACCCTGCATGTTTACCACATCTACTTCCATAATCACTTCACTCCCATCGTGCAGATCAACAGTTCCGGCGGCCGGTTACTGTTTCCGTGCCTCATTGATAATGACCAGGCCATTTTTGGAGCCAGGGACTGCACCACAAACGCCTAATAGATTACGATCCTGATCAATTAGGACGACCTTTAAGTTCTGTGCAGTTACCCGTTCATTGCCCATATGACCGGGACCGCGGGAGCCCTTATATACACGCCCTGGGGTCGTTGTTGAACCGCGCGAGCCGGGGCCGCGATGACGGTCTGATTGACCGTGCGTCTTGGGCCCACCACGAAAATGATAGCGTTTGACTGCACCGGCAAAACCTTTACCCTTGCTGGTACCGATCACATCCACGCGTTCACCCTTGGTAAATAACTCGACCGTCACTTTGTCGCCTTCTTTGACGCCGGGCTCTTTAACCAAAAATTCGCGCAGGAAGCGCAGAGGAGGTAAATTGTTTTTCTTGAGGTGGCCCATTTCGCCGTTAGTCAGGCGCTTTGGTTTAACTTCATCAAAACCCAGTTGCACGGACGAGTAGCCATTCAATGCGGGCGTGCGTACCTGGGTTACATAACAAGGCCCAGCTTCGATGATCGTCACTGGAATGGCGATACCTGTCTCATCGAAAATCTGGGTCATGCCGATTTTCTTGCCTAGAAGCCCTTTCAACATCTCAGTTTTCTCCTTAGAGCATATAAAATGACGAGACTGTCAGCCTGGGCTTGGCTGCATCATCTCCGACCGTAACTCAGTTAGTGGTTCTGCCGCGACACATTGTATTTTTAGGTCTACGCACAGAACCGCTCTTGAGTTACCTGGTGTGCGGTGGTATTAAAACCGCAACCTTACAAGTATATCACAATTATATCTTTATTTCAATATCTACACCTGCGGGTAAATTCAACCGCATAAGCATATCGATCGTCTTGGAATCTGGGTCCAGCACGTCAATTAGCCGGTTGTGGGTTCGGATCTCAAAGTGCTCATGTGAGTCTTTGTCAATGAACGTTGACCGGCGCACAGTAAAGCGCTCGATCTTGGTAGGCAGCGGCACAGGACCAACCACGTGCGCACCACTCCGTTCAGCCGTTTCCACGATCCGCTTGGCGGACTGATCCAGGACACGGTGATCATAAGCTTTCAATCGAATACGAATCTTTTGTTTGGCCATACTCCACCTAGTCCAGAATTTTAGTGATCACGCCGGCACCCACCGTCAGACCACCCTCGCGAATAGCAAACTTGGAGCCTTGCTCCAACGCCACCGGCACGATCAACTCCACCGCCAGGT
>DAIQPZ010000129.1:0-7456 GCA_036787065.1 Anaerolineaceae bacterium | reverse complement strand
CTTTCAGGTCGAGTTTCTCAACAAGCTCTGAGAGGTCATCGGCATAGGTGTCCATCTCGTTGCCATTCCAGGGCTGGCTCGACCGGCCATGGCCGCGACGGTCATGGGCAATGCAGCGATAACCCTTGGAAGCCAGGAACAGCATCTGAGCCTCCCAGCTATCCGCATTGAGGGGCCAGCCGTGGCTGAACACCACCGGTTTGCCGATTCCCCAGTCCTTATAATAGATCTGGGTACCATCTTTCGTCGTCATCATGCTCATCGTTTGCATCCTTTCTATCAGCTGGTTCAATCGACCTCTAAGGTCCGTCCAACGGCTCACACTTCAGCAGCCGGAAACCAAGCCCATGGAGGCCAAGCCGTCCACACGCAGTGGTTGTTGGGCGGGCTTTCGAAGGAAACCTTTACTTCATTTTCTTGATTTCGTCTTCGACTTCTTTTGCTCCCTGGGCGTAGAACTTTTCTTCATCGGGGGCAAGCTCATAAAGTAATCGCAGAAACTCTCCCATGTGGACACGTTCTTCATCCGCTACGCTTTTGAGCACTTTCACGGCGAGTTTGTTATCTATGGACTCGGCAAGCTGCATATACGCCTGTGCAGCTTCGTACTCTCCAGCCACCGCGAAACGAATTGCTCTGACGAGCTCCTCGTCTGTGAGTTTTCTGTTATTTGCTAACCCTGAAAAGGGCGATCCGAATATAGGCATGTTTATTCTCCTTTTGGCTTCTTGTCGGGCTTTCGTACAACCAGGTGTTCAGCTGCCGTTTGGTTGCTAATTAGCTCATGGACATTCGTGTGCCGAATCACAAAAATTAATATAACGCGAGTCCGCACTAACGTTACATAACCATCATATTCGAATGGAGCTATTTACATCCCTTATACAACCTATAAAATATCTATCATTTGTGCAAATGTAAGGCTCCGCGCCAATTTCATGGCACCAGTCCACAAATTCACCGGTTCCAAAGGCGTTCGGTTCTTCGACACGCCAGGCTTTATCATAGGCCGGACGGCGGTGCGGGCCGATACCATCTTTCCAATGATAGGCACGGACGAAACAGCCCCCAGGCCAGCGCACGACCGGTACGCGAAGCTCTTTCAGTGCTGCAATCACGTCCAACCGGAAACCACGCCCTTCCGCTAAGGGCGAACCTGGCTCAAACACCCCGTCATATACCTGCCGGTGAAAGTGTTCCAGGAACTGCCCATAAATCATTTGGCTGTATGTTTTTAACCCGCGGTGCGGATCGATATAGATCGTCGCTGAAAAGGACATTAAAACTCCGGACCGGAGGCTATTTGGGGGGAGGACCAGCTGACTGTCGCACTAAAAGTTTCCCAAGTAGCACTGTCCTGGCCGGCGGAACACCTGTATTCAACACGAGGTTATGGAGGATCAAAACAGCAGTTCGGCCTAAATCGTACTTCGGGACACTAAACGTGGTCAGGGGAGGGGAACTGAAAGTGCTATCCCTCACATCGTCGATACCGACCACGGAAATGTCATCCGGGGAGATCAACCCTGCATCTTTGATGGCTTCCATTGCGCCAAATGCGGCTCTATCGCTTACGGCAAAGACAGCCGTTGGCGGTTGTGGAAGGGCAATTAACTGCTGCATTTGCACATACCCTTTTCTGGGGTTACCAGAAACAGGGCCCGGCTGTAGACAAGGGTCGAGTGGCAAACCATTTTCGATCATCGCAATCCGGTGCCCGCGCATACGATCGCATAAACTGCTGTATTTATCTGGCCCACCTATCGCACCTATACGCCGGTGCCCTAGCTTGATCAGGTATTCCGTCATGATGCGCCCGGCAGTAAAGTTATCGGCAGTCACCGAATGGATCGGGATATTCTGGTAGTTCTCCACCAGGACCAGCGGAACGCCGGCCTCTGCTATCTTCCGGATTACCTCAGGGGTAACATCGCCGTCGTTTGCAACGATCAGCCCATCGATATCTCGCCCCATCAGCTCGCGGATGCTGTGGATGGGATCAATATTTGGGCGAAAGACATGCAGCAGGACCTGGTACCCCAACTGGTAGGCAGTTTCCTCAATTCCGGAGACAATCCGCAGGTAAAACCCCTCGCTTCGTGACGCTTCGGACAGGGATTCCATCAAAAGGCCAAAAACTTTTGTGTCAGTGACTGCATTCTGGTGCCCATCCGCAAAATATCCTATCTCTTTAATGGCCTTCAGAACCCTATCGCGCCTGAACTGGCTCACCCCGGTTTTTCCATTGACCACCAATGAAACCGTTGAGAGGGATACACCCGCGGCAGCAGCAACATCCCGCATATTTGGTGCTTTATTGAGATCAGACTTTATGTGAGTAACCAAAGCAATTTCATGCCTCCCCAACCCAATGGATGCCTGGTTTTATAACACTAATTTATCCTTTATGCAAATATTAGTAGGGCCATTAAACAGATGGGAATTAATTCGAACAACGGTATTATTATTTTAATCCTTTGTTCGATTGAATGCAATAGGTAAATGCCGGTAATAATCCATCATTATGATGATAATGGGTTATGTACCGTGCACAATCCGAGTTTGTCCTGTAATCTGACCGATATACCTTAAAATCTCATTGATTTTTGAGGTAAAAACCTCTTTTCCCACGCTCGAAAAGTTAAGAATCAACATTGCGAACAAATAAGACAGGATTGATAAGAACAATTGATATTTTGTTCGTAAAAAACTGGAACAAAAACAGACAATTTCCTATTGACAATCGTACATTATTAATGCTAATATAATATAAGTTAATACCTTTCTCTCCATTTTTGTTTCAAAGTAAGATTGATTTCCCCGGTTCGTACATTAGTGGTATTGTGAGACTAATCGTTTGGGGAAAATGACATGTACCTGTCAGGCTGGTGTACCGATTTAGTTTGTATTCCTTGCTGGCCGGCGCCGTCCGCAGGTTTTGTTTTTCCTATTCGAGGCGTGTTATGGAGTGCTGATGGAAGCCATTGAGTCAACCCTTTACCCTATCTAATTGGAGGAGAAATATGAGAAGGCGCATGACGACGAGACGTGATTTCTTGAAGCAAGCTGCTGCATTCGCAGCGCTTGCTGCGCTTACGGCCTGCACAAGTCCCATCCCGACCGCCACACAGGCGCCGGTGCAGGGATCCGATGCTACCAAGCCACCGGCGCAGCCTACGTCTGCCGCGGCTGTAAAGGAAGTCGCGCCGGGCGTGCCAAGGAACGAGTGCCTGATCCTTGAGAACCCAACCGGCACTGCGTTACCCGCGGATGATTTTAACCGCTGGCGGGCCAGCTCCAATACCTATTCAACCGGCCTACAACAGATCGCATGCGATGCGTTGTGGTACATCGACCCCGATGCCGGCATAGATGGCGTATGGGATAATGCGGTAGCGGCTGAGAAACCGATCTACAACGCCGACTACACCCAGATGACCGTCAAACTTCGCCAGGGCCTCATGTGGAGCGACGGGGTGGAGTTCACGGCCGATGACCTGTACTATACGGTCGACGTCCAGATGAAGAACCCAGGATTCGCTTATTCTGGTCTGTTCTCGGGCAATATCGATAAGATGGAAATGCCCGACAAATATACCGTCATCTTCTACCTGAAAGCCCCCAACTCACGCTTCCACGCTTCCTTCACCGTGCGCTGGGCAGCTTGCTTCATGATGCCCAAGCACGTCTTTGAAAAGCAAGCCGACCCGTTGGCGTATAAGTTCAATCCGCCGGTCAGCCTGAGCGCCTACAAGCTCAAGGATTTTGATCCCAACGGCAACTGGTTCCTGTGGCAGCGCCGCGAAGACTGGCAGAAGACCTCGCTCGGGCGCTTTGGCATGCCCGGACCCAAGTACGCCATGTACATCGCCCCTGGACCGAGCGACAAGCGCGTCATCGCTCAAACCCAGCATGACCTGGATGTGATCCACGACATCACCCCGGAAGGTCGCATTACCCTGGCTAAGAACAGCCCGACCTCAGTCGGCTGGTTCAAGTCGTTCCCCTGGGGTCATCCTGATCCCACCCTGCCGGCTGTTATCTATAACAACGAAAAACCAGGCCTGGACAAGAAGGAAGTCCGCTGGGCGCTGACGCTGGCGATTGATATCGTCCAGGTTGCCATGGCGTCCTACCGCGGCGCGGCTACCATCTCCGCCATCCACGTCCCACCCACTGGTATGTACCCCAAGTACTACTTCGATCCTTTGGAGAGTTGGTTGAAGGACTTCACGATTCAAGTCGGCGGGCAGCCTTACAAAGCCTTTGACACCACTGCCTGCACCCGCATTGCCGATGAAGCCCGCAAGACCCTGGGCGACATGGTGCCAACTGATGCCGCCGAAATCAAGAAGACAATTGGTGGAGGTTGGTGGAAATACGACGTCAAGGCCGCTGCACAGTTGATGACGGACGCAGGCATGAAGAAAGATGGCTCTGGCAAATGGACCCTGCCTGACGGCTCGCCCTTCAAGGTGCCGCTGATGAGCATGAACGAAAGCAACCCGACCATGAACCGGGCCGCCGCCATGATCGTTGAGAACTGGAAGGCGTTCGGCCTCGACACCTCCCTCAACGTGCAGGCTTCCCCGTGGCCTATCATGGTGAGCGGTGATTACAGCGCCAACCTGGCCTGGACGATTGAGACCTGGGGCGGGGACCCCGACCTGTTCTACTTCCTCTCGTCCTGGCATTCAAAGTTCTACCAGCCGAGCGGTACCAATGCCACGGGCAGCAACAGCATGCGCTGGAAGAACCCAGAGCTCGATAAGATCATTGAAAGCATCCAGAAAATCGCCTTCGACGACCCGAAGGGCATCGATCTGGGCCAGCAGTTCATCAAGCTCGCTGCACAGGAAATGCCAATCACCCCGCTCATGTCCTACAACGTCTTCACCACCTGCGACACAACGTACTTCGAGGGGTACCCATCTTTGGATAATCCCTATACGGATCCTGTCCCGAATTGGGCCAACACGAAATATATGTACGTCAAGATTAAGCCGAAGGCGGCATAACCCTGCTGCTGCAAAGATCGCCTCTATATCTGGGCTGGCGCCAATGAATTGAATGCGATGATCGAGGCAAAAAACAGTAGCACATTAGTTCCCCTCCACAGCGGTGGCCTTAACCTGCGACCACTGTGGGGGGCTTTCTCTTTTAGGAGGTATCCCGAATGCGTATGTTTCTCCTGCGCTACTTACTTCCAAGAATCCTTCAATTTTTTACGATCATTTTTGTAGGGGTCACGGTAACATTTGTCATTCCCCGGCTCTCTCCCACTGACCCGGTATCTGCGCAGATAGCCATGATGTTGGCGAGGGGAAACACAGTCGACCCGCAGGCCATCATCTCCATGCGTGCCGCTCTGACAGAAATGTACGGGCTGTCGGGCAGCCCGGTCCAGCAGTATTTCGCGTTTTGGGGCCGCTTGTTCCGGGGCGACCTCGGTCCTTCTCTCTCCTCGTTCCCAACACCGGTAACCCAGCTCATTGGCCAGGCTTTGCCTTGGACCCTTGGCCTGTTGATTTCCGCGGTGATTATTTCGTGGATATTTGGCAACCTGTTCGGCGCCCTGTCCAGCTACTATCCAAAAAATAAGTCCTTGAGTGTGATCGATGTCCTGGGCCAGGCAGTCCGGCCGATACCGTACTACGTCGTGGCCATGGTTCTTCTGGTGGTGTTTGCTTATTTCATCCCAATCTTCCCGTTCAGCGGCGCCTACCCGGTCGGGACTCGTCCCAATTGGTCCCTTGCGTTTGTATGGACGTACCTTCAGCACGCCGCGCTCCCGGCTATCACCCTGGTGCTTGTCGGGTTTGGCGGCTGGTTTATTGGTATGAAATCGCTTACTTCCAACATTATCTCCGAGGATTATGTCGTCTATGCCGAGACCGCCGGGCTGAGGGAAAACAAGATCCTCTTCAATTACATCATACGCAACGGTTTACTGCCCCAGATCACGGGACTGGCCATGTCGCTCGGAACGGTCTTCAGCGGTGCTTTAATCATGGAGGTGGTCTTTGGTTACCCGGGGATGGGCATGCTGACCCTTAATGCGGTCTACAGGAATGACTATTCCCTGATCATGGGCATCGCTCTATACTCGATCATCGGGGTTGCCACTGCCGTTTTCATCGTGGACCTGATCTATCCTCTGTTCGACCCGCGAGTGCGGTACCAGTAGGAGCGTAAACTATGTTAAAAGTAATCCGCGATCTGCTCAAATACGACGGCCGCTTCCGTATCGCCTTTATTTTCCTGTTAGCCGTGGCGGTGATGATCCTGTTGTCTTTCGTCTCCCCCTATGATCCCGGCAAAACTTATGTGGTTGCCGGGGATACGCCCCCATCGCTGGAACACATCTTCGGTACCAGCTCCCGCGGGCAAGACATCTTCTGGTGGTTGACCTTTGCCGTGCGCAATTCGCTTGCCCTGGGGGTGCTGACCGCGGTAATATCTCGTGTGATTGCCGTCCTGGTCGGCCTGACCGCCGGTTACCAGGGCGGATGGCTCGACAAGGTGCTGATGTCGGTCAACGACAGCTTCGTAATCTTGCCCCTGCTGCCCATTCTGATCTTGCTGGGTTTTTTGCTGCGAGAACAGATGAACCTGCTTTTGCTGGCGGTTATCCTGGGGCTGTTCGGCTGGCCGTTTGACGCGCGTCTGATTCGTTCCCAGGTACTGAGCTTGAAGGAGCGCTCGTTCTCACGCACCGCGGTTTACTCCGGGACCGGCTCGTTTTGGATCACGATTAACGAACACCTTCCCTTCGTCCTGCCCATCGTGTTCGCGACCACCATCAATAACATGCTGTGGTCGATTGGAATGGAAGTCACCTTGAGCGTGCTTGGATTATCGGACGTGACCACTCCCACGATTGGTACCGCTCTTTACTGGGCTAACCAGCACGGGGCATTGGTTGCGGGGGTATGGTGGTGGATCGCCGCACCGACATTGGTGGCTATTGTCCTGTTCCTCGGCTTGTATTTGCTCTTCTCGAGCATTAACGAATACATTGACCCGCGCACCCGCTTGCGTTTAATTGGAGGTTAACCCGTGACTCTATTAAGCGTGCAAAACCTCTGTGCTTATTACCGGACTGAGGTGTATGGAATCTCCCGGACCGTACGTGCCGTTGACGGGGTTTCTTTTGACCTCTATCCGAATGAGATTTATGGTATAGCCGGCGAGTCGAGCTGCGGTAAAACCACCCTGATCAAAGTGATCTCGGGCAATATTAAACCTCCGCTGAAGGCTCTTGCGGGAAGCGTCAACTACAACTTTGATGGATATAAAGTTGACATGCTGCAGGTGTCGCAGGATGAGCTCCGCCGGAACGTGCGCTGGAAACAAATCTCGTATGTGATGCAGGGCTCGATGAGTGTTCTCAACCCGGTTCGCAAGGTCATTAAGACCTTCGAGGATATAGTGGATACACACGAGCGCATCACGG
>DAIQPZ010000033.1:0-20617 GCA_036787065.1 Anaerolineaceae bacterium | reverse complement strand
ATATTTGAGTATATTAATGGTGTTTGATATTATTTTGCGTTTTTATATGTTGGGCTTGATCAGATTGAGCTCCCCCTTTATATTTACCGGTGATTTCTAGCCGGCATTACCGGGGCCGGTGGGGGTGCTGCTGTATTCTCCTACCAGCACCCAACTGCCTTTGCGCGTGTCTGTATCTTTAGGCGCGCGGTCGTAGTACAGCTCGAACAACTGGCCGGTGTCCACTACTACCTGGAAGTAAAAGCGTCCGACGCCCCATGAACCACGCGAGGTGGCGACGGCAGCATGCTGCGGCTGCATATTGCGCGCCATCCTCCCGCGCCGGCGGTAATCTACCCATTCCTTGACCAGCGCGGTGACGCGGTAAGTTACCTCACGCCAGGTAAAGGCATCCGGGCAGGTCGGCTTTTTCTCCAGAACGGGAGGGTGGTCGAATGCAACCGCGATGGGTTCAGCGTAAAAGTGGAGCGGGTGTTGGTCCATAAGCAAGTTGACCCAATCGGCCAGGCGGCTGAAATGAGTTGAGCCAATTATAATACACCCCCAATACCCATTTTAAGGGTTCTTCAAAATTTACCGTGAAATGGTCCGCATTTCGGAGTGTTAGCGTGCTTACTCGCGCTAACACTCCAAAATACCGGGTTTCATCACGGAAATTCCCAAGATCGGACTGATTATACGTAAACCAATGTAGTGTGAGAAAAATGTTTTTAACGATCAGTTTTCGCAATGATATATGCTTCAAATATAATAATCCTCAAGGTCATTGATCATAATTCGGTTTCTGAGGATGCCGTCTACTTTATTACAGTATCCGGGAGCCTATAAAAACTACGAAGATAAACAAAGTTACAGCCCCACTCCCCATGATGAGCGCAAGACTTATCCCAGTTACCCGATGGATCCGGATTTCTAATAGGTTTCCAGAACTTCCACCGAGATTAACCTTGAAATATGGGCTGATGGTTATAACGAGGACCAACAATGGCGCCAATAACAAGAAGCCAGTCAGGGAAATGTACGCCAGAGAAGTGAAACTTTCCCCAAGGAGCCAATAGGTCGGTTCCTTTATGGGAAGATGAAGGAAATACTTCGCCTCGGTCAGTCCCACAAAAGCGAGCCAGGCGAACATAATCACAAACGCGGCAGAATTCAAAACAAACTTTGAGGTCTTCATTTTATTCTCCATCTCAATGATTCTTTCTCGAATTACAGACACAAATAGATCGGGCATCCAATCCACCCAAAGCCGGGTCAATAACATTCTCGGATCGTTCTCCATTTCATGCATTTGCGTGAGAATGAGCTGAACTAGCTCACCTTCGAAACGGGTCTGGTATTCAATGGGAAATAGAATGATCAGTTTTCGATAAATCCACAAGGTTAAGTCGAGTTGCCGGTGAGGAAAGTCCTTGATCATCACGTCTCGCCTTTCGATTCAGGCATAAGACGAAGTTCTCTCGCTCTGCGAACCAGTCTTTCCAGGCGTTCTGATTCAACACGAACGACTATTTTTCCCAGTTCAGTCAAGCGATAATACCGTCTGCGCTCATCATCGAGGTCAGGGTCGGGACGTTCCTCGGATTCCTCAATCAAGCCCTCAGCGCCCATGCGTTTGATCGTCCCATACAATGTTCCGGGCCCCATATGAAATTGACCGTCCGAGTTCCGAGAGACAGTTTGCATTATCTTGTACCCATGTAGTTCACCTTCTGATAGGGCCAACAGAATATGAAAGACTGCCGGGGTCAGTGGAATGAAATTGGGTTTGGGAGACTGAGAATTGTTCATTTTATATTCGTTGCGGATGTATCAACTACGGATATAATACCAGATTATTTCAAGAAGTCAATACCCCAGATAAATTGGCAATTCGTCATTGAATAACAACATTAATAAAAGTGATTTCAGGTTAGACGGGTAGGCGAGTGAAGGCTCCTCCTCCTAATTAGGCTTTTGGTATAAAACACAACGATCCCCAGCCTTATCCTAATTATCAATCCAAGCGCATCAAGGGAAACGAGGGACAACACCCCAAAAACCATTTTAGGAATTAAGAGGGGGTTAAACAGACCGGAGCCAACCGTGAAGTTTGCATTGAATAGAGAAGTGGGCAGGAAAGGTTGTTTGCTAGAGGGGTTTACCACAGGGATAACTGCTCGGGTGGGCGGTGCCCGTCAAGCAAGAGAAAAGGCGCAGCCCGGTTGACCTGCACCCCCAGGCCGCGCAGCTCGCCCAGGCTGTGCAGCCGGCCTGTGTGGCGGGCTGCAAGGATGGTTTGGGCGGTCTTGGGACCGATCCCAGGGATGCGCAGCAGGTCAAGGCGTTCCGCCTGGTTAATCTCCACCGGTGCATCACTCAGGTTAGCCCTGGCCCAGGCCAGCTTAGGATCGACCTCGACTGGCAGGTTGCCTCCCGGCTGGAAAGGTATATCTTCCAGATCGAAACCGTAATCGCGAAGTAGGAAGGAGGCCTGGTACAGGCGGTGCTGGCGCCATGGGTTGATCGCTGGCAAGTTTTCCATGGGTGTGTCTTTGACCGGGGAAAAGCCGGAATAATAGGCGCGCGCCAGGTGGACGGCCCGGTTGAGGTAAGCGGTCGTGGTGAGCAGCTCCAGGTCGGTCTCGCCCGCCCCACCCACCACAAATTGGGTCGTGCTGGAGGGCCAGCGACCGTTCCAACCCAACTCAGCCGGTTGGGTGCGGCGGATGGCCTCTACCCATTGCAGCGGTCTGAGCAGTTCTTCCATAAACATCTTGTGCGGGGCCAACCGCGAAAGGCAGGCCGTATTGGGCGCCTCCAGGTTGATCGATACCCGGTCGGCCAGCATCATGGCTCTCTCGACCTGTGCCTGTTCGGCCCCCGGCATAATCTTTAAATGCAGGTAACCACGAAAACCCAACTTATGGCGCAGGATTTCGGCTGTGTCGATCAGGCGGTCCTGGGTGCGCAAACCACCCCCGGCGACACCTGAGCTGAGAAATAAACCGCTCACGACCCTGGCCTGGACCATCGCCATGAAGCCCTGGGCCAACTCATCCGGTGTGAAAGTGGTGCGTCTGAAATCGCGTCCGGCTCTGAAGCAGCAATAATAACAGTCTTTTTCGCACGCCGAAGTCTGCAGAGTCTTAAGCAGCGCGATACTTTTTCCGCCAGGCATGACTGCATAGTGGATGGGCACGCCGTTCATTTTGGTTGGCCGGCAGGTCTGAGAGGTGAGGGCTGAGGCAGCGGTGGGTAGCACGGGGCAAGGCATTGGGCCGCCTATGCCGATTTCTTCCGCGGGCTCGTAGGCCATGCTATCCGATAATTCTGCCAGCTTCTGGATCACATCCATGAGCCAATTATAGAACAAATGTTTACTAAAAACAAGAGGAAGTTATGCGGGTTCAGGTTCTTCGCCTGGTTTGATCACCGGCCAGATCCAGAATGAGAACGCACCTGCGCAAGATAACAACCCGCACACGATCAAGGTGGGTGCGAAACCAAAGGTGTTCGCCAGGGCGACTCCCACCAGAGGGCAGATGAAGATGCCGATGTTGACCAGACTCATGTAAATAGCGGTATATGCCGGACGCTGGTCTTCGGGGATTAATTTGAGCAGGGTGTTGAAATGGCTGAGGTTGATCCCAGCCGCGACCAGTCCGTTCAACGCAATGGCGATCAGAATGATGGTGAGGGAAGGGGACAGGGCCACCAGGACGGGGAACAGTCCTTGGGTGATGATGGTGCGTTTGAGGGTGTTGTGTTCACCCCAGCGGGTCATGATCCAGCGCCATAGCGTATAGCCAAATATAGTCGCCAGACTGCCAACCGTGCCTTGCAGTCCAATCCAGGCGTCATTGGCGTGCAGGGTACGCACGTAATAGATGATATACAACGGTTGGACCAACCACAAACCGATTCCATAAAAGGTGGTGTTCAGAACAATTTGAAAAAATCCAGGGTAATCGGCAATAGACTTCTTCACAGTCAGCACCTGTTGGCGCAGGTTGAGTCGTGTCTTGATGGCGACCGGTGGGCTTACCACGGAATCCGGGACCTTGATGCGCAGCAGGAAATAGATACTCATCATCGAGGTGATCACACCGAAGCAGTACATGAGCTGATAATTCAAAGGGAAAGCCACCCGGTACAGCCATTGGCCAAACAGAAAGGTGAACACACTCATCGTTGCGCCAACCACCACATTACGCGCAGTGAAAGTGGCAGCACGTTTTTCCACAGGGATGACATCGGCAAGCATCGGCGTCCAACCGACGTTGAAGAAGGTGGCCGGCGCCGTCCAGGATATCAGCCATAAAACCGCCAGCGAGCCCTGGGGGATGTGCAACAACTGGATTAGGGGAATGAGCGCCATCATCAGGTAACTAAGCCGGTAAATTGTCAGCGCCCACAAGATCCACGGCTTGCGCTGGGTGCGCCTCTGTAGGAACCGCCCGGCTGGCAGCGAAATAATGACGGCCAGTAAAGCTGGGATCGAGTTGAACCAGCCGATTACCGTGTTGGATGCACCCAGGTGAACGACATAAGCCGCATTGAATGAAGCCGCACTGGCCAGCATTGAAGACCAGAATATTTCCAGGATCAAATACCAAATATTCCGGTCGTCCTGGTTGGCAAAATTCAGATGGAGTAAGCGATAAATTCTATCCAAGGGTGTCCTGTTTGTCGAGAAAATCTAGCTTGGATTTTACCCTAATTTGTGGGTTGATAAGGATTACTGTTCTTTTCATTAATGAAAAGTGTTTTTTTGGTTTTTCATAACGGTTCAAATGAGATTTTTACACATTCCGGTTGTGATTAATGCGATAATTTTATTATGCACCATTTCAACCCAGCAGTGGACACTCCCTCTAGCTATTAAATCACCCACAAATCATTCTTGCACATTTGATGGTTATGCCCTATATTGGATTCGATTGTGGATAAACAATTTATTGGAGGACATTTGATCATGCAGACATTTAAAACTCGGTATTTACCCATTGTATTAGTTTTCTTAGCCATTTTGAGCATGTCATGCGGCCTGGCTAACACGGTGGTGAACGGCGTAGCCAATAAAGTTGGTAATGCCGTTACTGGCGGCGGGGATGCTGGCACGGTGGCGGAACTTTGGCCGGACGTACCCAAGATGGATGGGCTGAAGCAGGAAAATCTGGAATTACCCCTGACAGCCAAGCTAGCCCTGCAAGGCGTGATGAACGCCACCACGGGTGGGAAAGGGACGTTCAACTTTATCGCTTTTACTACCACTAAAAACACCCAGGACGTGGTCGATTTCTATACCAATGACAAGATGACCAGTTCAGGTTGGAATCAATCTGACCAGGCTGGTTGTGTCGCAAGTAGTACCGCTACCAGCGGGACCACACCTACCGCCAGCGGTGGGATTTGCTTCTTTGGCAAGACTATGAGCAACAACAAAGACGCCATGTTGGGCATTTTCATCGCCCAAGACAGTGCCAGCAAGCAGACCCAGGTTTTCTTTATGCGAGTCGAAGCCACAATCAAACCCACGGCTACACCATAGGTTTGCCAATCATCTGGGGTTTTACAGCGGAGTCGGGTAATGCTTGCGCTGTAAAACTCCATTTTTCAATACCCATTTCTCGGTTACAATCAACTCTACCTGATGGACTCCCTTTTTCTCCCCACCACCCCTGAGGAGCTGCGCCAGCGCGGTTGGGACGCGCTAGATGTGATTCTGATCACTGGCGACAGCTACATCGACAGCCCTTATATTGGCGCCGCCGTGATCGGGCGTATCCTGGAGCAAGCCGGGTTTCGCGTGGGGATCATAGCCCAACCGGCGATCGATGCGCCGGCGGATGTCACTCGATTGGGCGAGCCGCGCCTGTTTTGGGGTGTCACCGGCGGCAGCGTGGATTCTATGGTAGCCAATACCACCGCTTCCAAAAAAAGGCGCAAGAATGACGATTACACCCCGGGTGGGTTGAATACTCGACGGCCGGATCGGGCAGTGATCGTTTATACCAACCTGATCCGGCGTTATTATAAAAATACTCGCCCGATCGTTTTGGGCGGGATTGAAGCCTCGCTGCGCCGTGTGGCCCATTATGATTTCTGGTCCGATTCGCTGCGTCGTTCGATCCTGCTGGATGCAAAAGGGGATTACCTGCTGTACGGTATGGCGGAACAGTCCGTATTGGCCCTGGCGCGTGCGTTGCAGGCAGGCGATCCAGTGACCGGGCTACCCGGGCTGTGCTATCTGGCCAAAGAAGCACCTGCCGATTACCTGGAGCTGCCCTCCTTCGAAGCCGTTGTCTCTGACCAATTGGCATTCATTGATATGTTTCACCTGTTTTACCTAAACAATGATCCACTCACCGCGCGGGGACTGGCACAACGTCACGCCGACCGTTGGCTGGTGCAAAACCCACCCGCACCTTACCTTGATCAGGCCCAGTTGGATGAGGTCTACGCTCTGCCCTTCCAGCGGGTGCAGCACCCTTATTATGAAGCGCAGGGAGCGGTCAAGGCGCTTGAAACGATCCAGTTTTCGATCAGCACTCACCGCGGCTGTTACGGAGAATGTAACTTCTGCGCTATTGCAGTGCACGAAGGGCGCACGGTGCGCTGGCGCAGTGAAACATCCATCCTCGCTGAAGCGCAAGCGTTGACCCACCTGCCGGGTTTCAAGGGTTATTTGCAAGATGTGGGAGGGCCGACGGCTAATATGTACGGCTTTGAGTGCCGTAAAAAGCTCACCCGTGGAGCCTGCGACGACCGGCGCTGTGTCTATCCAAACGTGTGCCCCGCGCTCAAGCCGGATCATCAAGCACAAACCGAGCTGCTGCGCCACCTGCGCCGTTTGCCAGGGGTTAAGAAGGTCTTTGTGGCTTCTGGCATCCGTTACGACCTGGTGTTGGCTGACCAGGCGCATGGTCAGCCTTATCTCAAAGAGATCGTTGAGAACCACGTTTCTGGCCAGCTAAAGGTAGCCCCCGAGCACAGCGAGCCAGCCATCCTGGCGAAAATGGGCAAACCCGGCCGGGAAGATCTGGTACGTTTCAAACGCTTGTTCGACGATTTCTCAATCCAGGCGGGCAAGAATCAATTTTTAACCTATTACCTGATCGCCGCTTACCCCGGCTGTACAGACGCGGACATGTACCGGTTGAAGGCTTTTGCCTCTCAAGAGTTGCATATTTCACCCGAACAGGTGCAAATCTTCACCCCTACCCCATCAACTTATGCCAGTTTGATGTATTTTACCGGGTTGGATCCCTTCTCACGCCAACCCCTGTTTGTAGAAAAGGATCAGGCCAGGCGTGAACGGCAGAAAGCAATCGTGGTGGATAAGCCCGCCGGGCGGGATGCACGCTCGGCGCAGCCGCGTTCCAAATCAACCGGCTTGCCGCGATGAACCGTTTGTTTGCTGTGACCGCCCCCGGACTGGATCCGCTAACCCGTCAGGAGTTAGTCTCCCTTGGCCTTGCAAAGACAGTGGCGGGTTCAGAACCCGCTGCAGGTTCAACACCTGCAGCGGCCAGCACCCAAACCACGCCAGTGGGCATGAAACCGCCCGATAATGAGGTTGATGAAGAAGGTGATGGGATCGAATTTGAGGCCAATCTGGCCGATTTGTACCGCGCCAACCTGTCGCTGCGTACAGCCAGCCGGATCTTGTTGCGGCTAGGGGATTTTTACGCCGCCGCATTTTCAGAGCTGCGTAAAAAAGCCGGCCGCTTGCCATGGGAAGAATTCCTGCGCCCAGGCCAACCCGTAGTGGTGCGCGCTACCTGCCATAAATCCAAACTGTACCATTCCGGCGGGGTGGCAGAGAGGGTGGCTGGAGCCATAGGCGACCGGCTAGGGCAACCTTCACCGCTGGTGAAAGCCGATGATGAAACGCAGGCCCAACCCCAGCTCGTTTTGGTTCGCCTGGTGCACGACCACGCTGTGATCAGCCTGGACACATCTGGTGAGCTGCTCCACCGGCGCGGCTACCGCCTGGCGACTGCAAAGGCGCCGCTGCGCGAGACTCTGGCAGCAGGGTTGCTATTAGCTTCCGGTTGGAATGGCACTGTTCCAATGATTGACCCGTTTTGTGGTTCAGGCACCATCCCGATCGAAGCGGCGCTGATGGCCCGGCACATCGCACCGGGTAAAAATCGGCGTTTTGCTTTCATGAATTGGCCGGGGTTTGCACCGGAAGTCTGGTCAACGGTATTAGAACAGGCGCTGACTGCTGAGCGCCCCGCGCCCGGGCCGATCCTTGCCTCAGATCGCGATGCTGGCGCAATACGAATTACCCAGGCTAATGCCGAACGCGCTGGCGTGTTGGACAGCCTGACACTGGCATGCCAGGCCTTATCAGCCGTCAGCCCACCTACTGGTCCTGGATGGCTCGTGGCCAACCCCCCTTACGGCGTAAGGGTCAGTCCGACACACGATCTCCGCAACCTTTATGCCCAGTTAGGCAATGTATTGATTGGAATCATGCCTGGCTGGCAGGTAGGCATTTTGTGTTCTTCGGATTATCTGATCGGTCATACCCATTTACGCCTGGAGGCAGGCCCGCGTCTGGTCAACGGCGGAATTCCGGTGACTTTTTATATGGGCCGCATCCCGCGATCGTCAGGGGGACGTCGCTAGGGGTGTGTAGCATTTGATGCATCCTTCTTATTTTAATGGGTTCAACGGTCAATTCAACCATTGCGCACCGATTTAGCACTAAAAATTTGAATGCGGTTTATTAATTAATAAGGAGCAGAATATGGTCTCAGCCATAGTCTTGATCGAATGTGAAAAAGGAATGATCCCCCAGACGGCGGAAAAGCTGGCAGAGATGGCCGGCATCAGTGAAGTTTATTCCGTGGCGGGGCGGGTAGACCTGGTGGCCATCATACGCGTATCGAATGACGAGCAACTGGCGGATATCGTTACCGAAAAGATGGTGACCGTCCCAGGCATCCACCACACCGAAACGTTGATCTCCTTCCGTGTCTATTCCCGACACGACCTGGAGAGCATGTTCTCGATCGGTTTTGACCAGGCTTAATTAATAACTCGCCCTGCCATACTGCTTTTTTGGGAACTGCTCAGAATCGTATGCTAAAGACCCGAATTTGAGGTGTGTTCGTTTACCTGGTAAGCGCAGCACCTCAAATTCGGCGCCTTTCTTCGCATGGCTGAGTAGTTAATGGCTTCTATAAAATCATAGTATAAATATTAACGAAACCTCTCTACAATTCTGAAAGCTCGGCCCATTCACCCGCGCGAATGGGCGCTTCACGGGCGCCATTAGCGAGGATACCATCCACATCGATAGAGGGGCCGCCGACCATGAAATCGACATGGGTCAGACTGGTGTTACCGCCCTGGGCGGCGAAGACATCGTCGGTCAGCACTGCGCCGTCCAATAAGATAAATTGATAGGCCCTTCCCAACGCCGGGTGGCTGGCTGCGTTTTCGTCGAAGAGGGTGTTGTAGAACAATACGCCCGTTTGAGATACGGGCGAGCTGTGCGGGACGAGAGCGACTTCGCCCAGGCGGCGAGCCGCTTCGTCGGTGTCCAAAAGCTCACGCAAGGTGTCTTTGCCTTTTTCGCCGCTAAAATCGACCACTTTACCATCCTTAAGAGTGAAGCTGAAGTTTTCGATCAGCGAGCCGGCGTAACTTAACGGAAGGCTGGCGTAGAGGGTCCCATCAACGCGCTCCCAGTGCGGCAGGGTGAAGACTTTATCGGTGGGGATGTTGGCGCAAAATTGATCCAATTCTGGTTGGTGATATCGCCGCCGTACCAGAGATGGCCCTCCGGAAGACCTACGGTCAGATTTGTGCCTGGACCGGTGTAATGCAGGGCGGTATAGCGCCTGGCGTTCAAATATCTGACGCACGCTTCCAGGTTGGCCAGGTGGGGTTTCCAGGGGGACCGGGTCGGGGGTGTCCATGCAGTTAGATCCGTTATAATTGATTTATCTCCTTGGAATAAAGGCATCAACCGTTGGATATACCATTTTTTTCTCACTTCTTGAATGGACTTCTCATGGTGGGCATGCCGGTAGCATTGGCAGCCTACCTGATCCGCCGGTTCCACCTGGGTTGGCGGTTGGTGTGGATCGGCGCCGCCACCTTTGTGATATCGCAGGTGGGGCATATCCCTTTCAATGCCCTGCTGACCCGACTATTTCAAGTGGGGATCTTCCCCCATCCCCCCACGGCCTGGATTCCTTTTTTTAACCCGGTCGTATTGGGCCTCAGCGCTGGGCTGTTTGAAGAGCTTTCACGCACCGCGGTGTATGCCTGGTGGGCGAAGGATGCGCGTTCCTGGCGCAGAGGAGTGTTATTCGGTGTGGGTCATGGGGGAATCGAGTCGGCCATCCTGGGAGGGCTGGTGTTATACACCTTTTTACAAATGGTCTCGCTGCGTGATATCGATTTAGCCAAGATTATTCCGGCAGATCAACTTCAGTTGGCGCAGCAGCAGATGAGCGCTTATTGGTCGGCTCCCTGGTACGCCTCTCTGTTAGGCGCGGTCGAACGTTTTTTCACGATCCCGTTTCAGATTTGTCTTTCAGTGATCGTCTTGCAGGCCTTTACACGCCGGCAACCTGCCTGGGTGATCCTGGCAGTGTTCGTGCATGCATTAACAGACGCCGTGAGTGTTTATTTGTTGGGGGTATGGAAGGACCAATTATGGAGCCCTTATGCCATCGAAGGTGTGATTGGGTTTCTGGCGCTCATTGGGGTAGTGATTCTATTTACCTTGCGCCAACCCGAGCCCAAACCTGATGTGGAAATTATTCCGGTCCCGGCGCCGCCCCTATCTACAGCTGAATTAAAACCGGTGGAGTCAAACCAGGAGATCAACCCGGATAAGCTCGGTCAATCCAAATACATGTGAATAAAGGGAACTCAAGCGACCTCCTCTTAAATTCGTTTTGGATTATAGGGAAGGAAGATCTTCATAAAGAAATGACAGCTTATGCAAGTCTAAGTGCGCTGCGCCTGGGTCGGGTAGAATTAAAAAAATATCCGTTCAGGAGTCATGTGTGCTATGTTAGCGAGCTTGATTTTAACGTTACGCGAAGGGATGGAAGCAGCCCTGGTGATCGGCGTCATTCTGGGTGTGCTGCGTAAGGTGGGTCGCCAGGATCTCATACCGAGTGTTTGGGTAGCCGCGGTAGCTGCTGTAGGGGTGAGCCTGGGTGTTGCTCTGGGTTTGAACTGGCTTAAGGCTGAATTCAAAGGCAGCGGTGAACAGCTCTTTGAGGGTGGTACGATGATCCTTGCCGCGGGGAGCATGACGTGGATGGTTTTTTGGATGCATGGGCAGGCGGCTGAGCTCAAACATAAGGTCGAAATGGGCATACACCGTGCCTCCACAGGCCGTTGGGTTCTATTTTTTCTGGCATTCCTGGCCGTGGTACGTGAAGGCATTGAGCTGGTGGTGTTTTTGTTGGCAGCGCGGCTGGCATCCGATCCACTTCAGGAGTTGTTCGGTGCAGCCATCGGGCTTGGATTGGTGATTCTTCTTGCCTGGTTAATCATGACCTCCTCACGGAGATTGAACCTGGTGCGATTCTTTCAGGTAACAGACGTTTTGTTGGGGGTCTTTTCAGCGGGATTGGTTGGGATGGGGATAGGCGAATTCAACGAATTAGGCTGGATTCCGTCTGGCATAGAGCATGTGTGGAGCTTAAACACCTTCTTGCCGGACACCTCGATAGTAGGCCAACTGCTGCATGCCCTGGTGGGGTACAGTAGCAGTCCATCTTTGAGCCAGGTGATGGCATATGCTATCTATGTGGCTGTGCTGTGCGGATTATTGTTGCTCAGACATTTCCCTGCATTGTTTCACACACCTGTGGTCAAGCAGTAGCTTTATGGTTGCGGCTCATGAAAAAAAACCGAATTTGAGGTATTTGTGGGTGGCAAGCACTCGCAAACATATCAAACTCATCGCCTTGTGCCGTGCACTAGGCTCTCATGGCTGGATCCAACAATACTGGATTAAGAATTTAACACCAGGATCAACCATGCGACGTTCGCGCAAACCACAACCCATTTTCATGTTAGTTTTAGGCTGTATTGCCCTCGGGGTTGGCGGCAGCCCTGATCATTTTCCAATGGAACCAGATATAAAATACCCAGAGAAGCCTGGCAATGTCACCATTGACCAGATCACTGCCTGGCTTCGTTCCCCTTCACCTGCCCGCTGGATGACGCTTAGCGGGGGCCAGTGGGCGTGCGAGGGTATCCGTGTTTATTACCTCAGCCACATGCATGATACCGATGCTGTTTGCCAGGACCAGGGCACAGTGGTCGTCCAGGCAACTTTTAAAGGTGATCACAACTGCGCGGATTTGCAGAAAAAACCAGCTACCGGGGTGCTGCTGACGATACGCGGTCAGCGTCAGATCACTGCCAATCAGAAAAATGCTTACCTTGGCAGCCTGACAGACAGCAGATAGGTCGTGGAATTGTTTGGCTATTGCGGCCCGTCCAATGATCAGACCGGTTTATTGATCGGCGCCAGCGTGTTTGTCTTGGGGTTGATAGCGATACCCTTGCATCGATAGGTTACCTCCTCAAGGGGTCTGAGCCGGCATTAAGTTCTGCAGGGCGCGGTAACCGATCACCTGCAAACCGGTGGATTGTATATGCTGGCGCAGCCGCTCGTCTTGAAAGGCCAGGTAATCGGCCACACGGCAGGGCCAGTCGGGGGTGATGGCGCGCAGCTCAGGGGTATCTGCGGATGGATGAATGATGAAATGGGTTACGCCAGCAGGCAGGGCATCCAGGGCATATTTAATCTGCTCGAGGCGGTCCTCAGAGTGATCCAGGTTCATCCCGGTCTCTTGATCCAGCAATGGCATCCTGGCTTCTTCAAGCTGATCCACCATATTGGCGGCGACCCTGGCCGTGAGTCCATCCAGTCCCTTCCTCATCCAACCGGCCTCATCCAGGCGCATCATCATGATCGGCGCCCGGTACTTGAAACCCATTTGCACATAGCCGGGGATAAATTTCATGTGGGCCACAGTGCCCATGTGGGTGTCCAGGTGTGTCGGGCGCACCCCTTCGGCTTTGGCCCGCTCTACCTGGGCATTCAACTCGGTAATTGCGGCGGCGGAATCGGCGTGCTCCTGGGCCAGGGGCGTGTTGTGATAGAAAAAGCCCTGTTCGTCCAGCAGCCCGCTGGCTGGATCACGGGTCGACAGGGATCCCCAACGGTATGTTTCCCACTCGCTGGTCAGGGTCAGGTGAACGCCCATGTCCACCTCGGGGTGTTCCCGGCAGTACTTGGCCGTATGTAAAAACCACGGGCACGGTACCATGGTTGAACCGGAAGAAATGATGCCGAATTCCCACAGATCTTTATAGGCGGTGACGCTCGCCTGGCACATGCCGATGTCATCCGTATGGATGATCGCTACCCGGTCGGTGTCAGCCAGACCCAGCTTTTTTAGAACAGGATTGGGTTGCATAGCAGCTCCTTGAAGAATGTAAAAACAGGGGAACGATAGAGAAATTATAATCCCCACTCGATTTGAATACAACAGGATTCGCTTTATAATTGGATCAATTAATGAATAAGCCGGGAGCGATCTATGTTGAGTTCAAGACCTGATTTGGTTAATGGTTGGGCCAACCTGGGTGTGCGTCCAGGAGGCGTGCTGCTGGTGCATGCCTCCTTGCGATCGCTGGGCCCGTTGGATGGCGGAGCGGAGACGGTGGTCTTGAGTTTGTTGGAGGCCCTCGGTCCTCAGGGGACATTATTAATGCCAGCGTTGAGTTACGCCACGGTTGGATCTCATTCTCCGATCTTTGACGTGGTCAGTACACCTTCCTGCGTGGGCACGCTTCCTGAATATTTTCGAAAGCGCCCTGGTACGATTCGTTCGGTCCACCCGACGCATTCCGTGTCGGGGCTAGGCCGGCTGGCAGAGGAGCTGTTGGGCGAACACGTTCGCTCCACTACCCCATGCGGCCCCTATTCGCCATTCGCCAGGCTGCCCCAGGCGGGCGGTCAAATTCTTTTTATCGGCTGTGGGCTGCGTCCCAATACCTCGATGCATGGCGTGGAAGAGTATGTGGAACCTGTTTACCTGTATGGCGACACCGTCGATTATCGGGTTATCCTGGCGGATGGCAGCCAATTGAGAATGGGAGTACGCAGCCATAATTTTAAGGGTTGGGTCCAGCGTTATGATCGCCTGGCGCAGCGCTTATCCTCCCTCGATTTGCGCCAGCAGAGAGTTTTAATGGCGAGCTGCTTCCTGATCGAGGCATCTGGCATGTGGGCGGCTGCGCTCACGGCGCTGCGCGATGACCCCCTTTATTTCGTGGAGCGGAGCCAGGCTTAAAAGCATGCCGCCTCGCCGATGACGAGTATGAGCATCGTTTACCCCAACGCCACGCCTCTTAAAATTAGGAGAGTATGATGATGAAGATCAGTGGTACTTTTTTGGATGAAATCACTCATGATATCCCCTCCGCCAACTGGGGGCCGGTCGAATGGGCAGCCGATTTCGACGCGATGCGGGCGGGCGGGATCGATACGGTGATCCTGATCCGGGCTGGCTACCGCGACCGGATGGCTTTCCCCTCCACGGTGCTTTCCAATGCGCTAATCATGCGCCCGGCGCATATTGACCTGGTTGATTTGTTCCTGACCCAGGCCGAGCGCACCGGCATGACCTTTTATTTTGGACTCTATGATTCAGGGCGCTTCTGGCACGAGGGGCAGCCGGAGCGTGAGGTAGAGCTGAACCTTCGCTTCACCGAAGAGGTGACACGCAATTACGGCCAGCGAAAAGCCTTCGGCGGCTGGTACATGACCCACGAGATCCACGAACACAACGAAAAGGTGACGCGCTTGATCGAACGCCTGGCAGTCCACGTGCGTTCACTCAAGGATGTGCCGGTGTTGATGTCACCTTACGTGCGGGGGCGCAAACAGTTCGAAGATAAGCCAATTACCCTGGAGGAACACGAACGCCATTGGGATCAGATCTTTGCCATCCTCTCCGGGTTTGTGGATATCGTCGCATTCCAGGATGGCCACGTGGATTTCGGCGAGCTACCGGCGTTTATGGCGATCAACAACCGCCTGGCACGAAAATACGGACTCAGACCTTGGTCAAACGTCGAATCGTTTGAACGCGGCATGCCGCTCAATTTTTTGCCGATCGATTGGCGCAACCTGCTCGATAAAATCGAGGTGGCCGAAGCGTCCGGGGTGGAGAAACTGATCACCTTTGAGTTCTCCCACTTTATGAGCCCAAATTCGATGTGGCCCTCGGCCAGAAATTTGTACCAGCGGTATGTGGCATATATTTCTAATGCCGCGAGATCTGTTTCAGTAGATGAAAAATTCTGATAACTACACAGCCTTGGGGTGAAAGTTACCGAATATGGGGTGTTTGCGCTTACCCAGTAAGCGCCTAACCCTCAAATTCGGGTCTTTTCACACGACAACCTGGGCAGTTACAAATTTTGAACAGCTTTAGGAGTCCCACCTACCGGTCTACCACGACCATGTTGCCCAATACCTGCCATGACCTTTGAAACAACCGCGTTGGGATCGAGTATATGATTCCTTCACTCACGTAATAAACGAGATTGGGGGTGTAACCCATCACGACGATCACGTGTTCATAAACCGCCACCACCGCCACATGCCCTTTGGAATCGGTATAATTCACCGCATTCCCGCTGACGACATTGCCGATTACCCAGGCGATCACCGGTTTGCCTTCGGCAATCTTGGCTTTGATCTGATCCATCGTATAACCTTTATACGCCCTGGCGCTGACCCCGTAATCATTCAAAAGGTCCGCCACCGGTCCAGCGTGCACACCGTAGCTGTAAGGTGGGATTTGTCCCCACGGCGCGTTGACATAACCGACGAAGCCGTAATCCGGGTTATCTGAGTGGGGCAATTTATTTTGAAAATTGAGCTCGTTTACGTTTTTACCGAAAAAACTGGCCCAATCGGCGGCTGCGGCCGCTTCACAATCGATGGATAGATACTGCCGGTGACCGCGAAAATTCCACAGGATGGTTTCCGCTGGGATCGTCTGGGTCGGGGTAAATGTTGCAGTCTGGGTGAGCGTGATGGTCGGAGTGGATGTGGGGGTAGCCGTTGGCGATGGGATGGGCGTGCGGGTAGATGCCGGCAGAGGTTGGAATGGGGTGGGAGGCATGGTGAGTGTTGGCGAAGGTAAAGGTGTCGATCTCTGGGTTAGGGTCTGTGGCTCAGCAAAGGCCAGTCCATTCCCAGTTCCCACGGTCGCATAATTGCACGTGGCAGGACCCAATAAAATGAATAATAAAGCCATTCCCTTGCGGATAATCGTTTTTCCCATACTCCAGTCCTGGAAGCTCTCCGCGGAGAGGTGAATAAGTTTTATTGTAGCATGCCCTTGTGAGTTGAGAATTAATTGGTTATAAGAATCCCACCAGCGGTTGAATCCCTTGACAGGCCAGTGGGATGGATATAAAACAATGTCAATGCGTTCAAACATATCTAACAACGGAGTCTTTTAATGACCTTCTCTCAACCACCCAGCCAATTGATTCGCCAGCGTTATTCATGCCGGAAATATCGCAAAACCCCCATATCGGAAGAGGCCTGCCGCGCATTGGCAGACTTTATCACCAGGCTGCCAGCCGGCCCATTTAACGCACCCAACCGGTTCCAACTGGTGGTGGCCACCAGCCAGGACCACACCGCATTGCGCGGGCTGGGCACTTACGGCTTTATCCAGAATGCGCCCGGCTTCATCATCGGCGCGACGCGCGGAGCAGAAAAAGACCTGGAAGACTTCGGTTACCGCATGGAAGAGATCATCTTGCGCGCCACAGACCTTGGATTGGGAACCTGCTGGCTGGGGGGCACCTTTACCCGCAGCAGCTTTTCCCGCAAAATAGCCGCTGTGAATGGTGAGATCATCCCGGCCGTTTGCGCTGTTGGCGTCTCTTCTTTGGAGCTCAGCGACGCGCAAATCGATCTCACCCGTGACCGCCTGGGATGGGAGGTCTTATTTTTTGAGAGAAGTTTTGGGGCGCAGTTGATGGTTGAGCGCACTGGAGCCTATGCGACCCCGCTTGAGATGGTGCGCCTGGCCCCCTCTGCCTCCAATAAACAACCCTGGCGCATTGTGAAGCAAGATAACCGCTGGCATTTTTATATCCAGCGCACCAAAGGGTACCGAGAAATGGCGGTATCCAGATTCACCGGGATCGCCGATATGCAGCGCATTGATCTGGGGATTGCCATGGCGCACTTTGAGCTGGCCGCGATCGATGCCGGGCTGACCGGCCAATGGCAGGTCAGCGAACCTGATCTGATCAAACCGGATGGCCTGACCGAATATGCAGTCAGTTGGGCTCCTGCCAGGGAGGGAAATTGATGAACCAAACAATAATCAATAACGGTCACGCCAAGCGGTCGTTAGGTAGGTGCGGGATCCGATCCGCATGGAGATCATCTTCATGCTGGGGAAAGGTAAGCCGATGAATGTCAGCGTGATCACTACCCAGTTCCGCGTCAGCCGGCCAGCCATTTCACATCATCTGAAGGTGCTCAAGGACGCGGGCATTGTAGGTAGCGAAAAAATTGGACAGGAGGTTTTTTATCACTCCGATCGGGTGCGGATTGTGACCGGTTTGTGCCGGATCGCCGAT
Organism: Anaerolineaceae bacterium; assembly: GCA_036787065.1. Lineage (GTDB taxonomy): Bacteria > Chloroflexota > Anaerolineae > Anaerolineales > Anaerolineaceae > JAJYIW01. The sequence continues at coordinate 2,953 of DAIQPZ010000033.1, read as the reverse complement.
TCTATCGAACACTGCTTTTCAGCTAATGGCCACTGACCTTCTTCTCCAGGTATCCACCTGCTTCCGCGCGATTCAATACCGCCAGGATCGTCTCAACGAGAGTTTGGGCCGCCTCCACACTGAGTTCCACTGCCACCCGGGCGCCCGGGCCTTGAGCTTCGTTCACGAAGTCTATGTTCAATGCATGCTCGAAAGACGCGTTGAAAGGGTGGTCATAAGATACGTTGGCTTCGTGAAGTGTGAACCAACCACTTGTGCCTTTACCACAGCCGTCGATCTTCACTTGTTTGGCAATCATCGTACACATGATTATTTTCTTCTCCTATAATTATTCAGGCCCCTGTGGAAAAGTTGCCGAAACTGAAGTGATTGCGTATGCGGAGCACACGCAATCACCTCAAATTCGGCAACTTTCTTCGCCTGGTTGAGCAATTACCTTCTCCTTGCTACCCGCCAGTCGTTTTGAGATTTCTTTCGAGAAAGGTAAAGACTTTATTCCAGCCATCCACTGCCTGTTCCTGTCGATAGGATGGCCGTTGATGGTAGAAAAATCCATGACCCGCGCCAGGGTACATGTGGAATTCATAATTCTTCCCGTATTGCTTTAGTTCTTGCTCGTGGAGGGCGACTTGCTCAGGTGAGGGACTCTGATCCTCTGCGCCAAACACACCCAGGATGGGACAGGTCAGATCTTTGGTATAGCTCAATGGCGCAACCGGCTGCGTTGGAGAGAGGTCTTCCTCTCCCATCACGACTCGCCCACCCCAGCAATCAACCAGTGCATTAAATATTTGTACACGGCAAGCGGTCAAATAAGCGTGCCGGCCTCCGGAGCAGGTGCCAAAAATGCCCACCTTGCCATTGGTGGTAGGCAATGAGCGCAGAAATCGCGCGGCCCCTTCCAAATCTCCTACAGCCTGATCATCTGGAACACCTCCGGCAGCACGCACTTTCGCTGCCACATCTTCAGGTGATCCATGACCAGCCCGAAAGTAAAGATTCGGGCAGAGTGTTGCATACCCTTGCCGGGCAAACAGACACGTGATTCCTTTATACCACTCATCCCAGCCAGGCATATGATGGGCCAAAACCATACTCGGAAATGGCCCAGGGCCTAACGGACGGGCAAAATAGGCATTGATCCTGTCACCGTGAAAGCCCTGGATCATGGTCGTTTCGGCCAGCATGCCTTCGTACATATCAGTCTGGTACATGGCTTATTTTCCTTCCTATTGAACCGTTGGATACCCCCGAAAATTGCTTCATATGAATCATTATAGGCTAAACCAAGGTTGAGTTCAACCATCCGTAAAAGCTGAATCAGGCGTGGGACACCACGCCCGCCAGCAGGTCTCCTTCACCATTTCATCGGCTTCCTGAATAAAATCCAATATCCGGTAGCAGTGCGCCAAACTCATGTTGCCCCATGATTAGTGGGGAAATGAATTAGTTCAACAAAACCTGTATTAACCGCACCTTTTTTGTTCAGTTTTACGTCATAATAGATAGATTGTATGTAAATACTCAGACCCCTGAGAAAAAGATCCGAATTTGAGGTGATTGCATGTGCTCCACACACTCAATCACCTCAAATTCGGTATCTTTCATCACATGGCTGAGCAGTTACGATTGTATCAGAATCATCCGATACCCTCAACTACAGAAGGAAAGGTCTACAATGAATGTGAATGAACTGGAAGAAAAAGGCACGAAAGAGAGCCCATGGCTTCTGAAGACACCCAGCGGCACATCGGAGTATATGATGTACTGTGATGAAACGTCTGACCCGCCCGTGTTGGTTTGCGTCGTGGGTAAAACGGTGCTTCACTATGTTCTCCGTTCCATAGAGGATTTGCACAGCATGCTGAAGGCGCATGGTGATTGGATGCTTTTGGGCAGTGCTGACGAGCAAAAACCCGCTGCTGAGGGAACCGTTGAGGCATGGGGGAGATCGCCGGAGAATCCTGTCAAGGGGTGGTATGGCTTGAAGAAGGGGCTTCGCGGACGCTTTGGCATGTATCTGCCGCCATTGTTGGAAGCGCACGGATTGGCTGAAGTGGAACACAATCCTAAGAACAATCGGATCAGGGCGATTTAATAGTCCGATATTTAAGTGAGTGCGGAGGGGCTCGAACCCTCAACCAATGGCTTAAAAGGCCACTGCTCTACCATTGAGCTACGCACCCATCGTCGTGCTTCGAATGCCAGACATTTTATCATGCCCTACCCAGGACGTCAATAAACCCGTTGACGTTCAGCGGTGTGTCAATTTCAGGTGGCATTATTCCCTCTGCGATGTCTGGCGATCCACCCTTTCTGATGCTAAAATGAGAGAAGATTTTTTCAAGAGGAGCTTATGCATGAGCGAATTACCCGCGGTTAGCGAAGCCAATTTTAAGAGCGAGGTGTTGGACGCGTCCGTTCCGGTGTTAGTCGAGTTTGGCGCGGTTTGGTGCCATCCCTGCAAACAGCTTGAGCCGATTTTAAAAAACCTGGCGAAGGAATGGGAGGGTAAAGTGCGCCTGCTGTCGGTTGATGTGGACCAATCGGTGAACCTGACCACGACGTATGGGGTCATGAGTGTGCCCACTGTATTTCTGTTTGTTAAGGGCCAACCCGTCGAACGGAGCACCGGGCTCCAGTCGCGTGAACGGCTAATACAAAAATTTGCGGCGCACCTGGGATAACGTATTGATTATGGCAAAGATCGCGTTCTGTGCGGCCTGCGCCTTCGGGATGGAGGGTTTGGCAAATGGCTGAGAAACAGGTTAAGCCTTATGGTTTGTGGCCCAGTCCGATTACCCCCCAGTTGATCGGGTCGGGGCTGCGCCTGGAAGATGTGGCGTGGGACAGCGATGGAAGCAGCCTGGTGTGGCTGGAAGGACGGTCCGATCAAAACGTGCTGGTGGGCCGCACGGGATCTGATGCCATGCGCGACCTGACAGATGAACAC
>DAIQPZ010000128.1:0-7550 GCA_036787065.1 Anaerolineaceae bacterium | reverse complement strand
GTGTTTGCCAGCCCACACCTGCGCCAGCGGATAGATCTGTATGCCATCGTGAGCGGGATCCACTCATTTTTCGAGTGGGGCAAAGAGCACCCAGGCATGTCCGCCGATGCACGCATGCACCCGGTCGCCAGGGTAGCCAACTTCATGGTCCGGAATGGGGTGCGGCTGTTTTAACTGGGGCTGTTTTAGTGGACCAACAACTGGTCGATGGCCGCGGCCAATTGGTTGAGGTTGCTCACCTGGAAGGTGTGGTCAACCACTTCCGCGTAACGGCCCATATCCGAATCACCTGTGCCCCACATCATAACGGGTTCCGGGTTGAGCCAAATGGTGGCCCTGGCCCGCCGGGATATATTTTTTAAAACTGCCAGCCCGGGATCGTTGTAATTATTGCGCCCATCCCCTACCACGATAAAGGTGGTGCGGTGGTCCACCATATCCATGAACTTCTCAGAAAAACAGAAGAGAGAAAAACCCAGGTCGGTGTTGTAATAACCGCCAGGCATGCGCCGAAGCACTTCTTCAATGGCTCGCTGAGGTAGGTTATGCTCGAAGTACGGCGACACGTATTCCAGATGGTCGATGAAGGTGAAAGCCGATGTTTTACTGATCTGATCCTGGATGGCATGCAGCAGGCTGAGCATCAATTCAGAACAATAGCGCATCGAGGTGCTGATGTCACACACCACCACCAGTTTGGGTTTCAAGGTATGGTTGCGGCGGCGCAGCTCGATGGGCACAAATCCGTGCTTCAGGTTGGCGCGCAGCGTGGATTTAAAGTCCAACTGGCCGGTGCGTGAGCGGCGCAGCCGTAGCGCCAGGCGTGTGCGCAATGCCGCCGCCAGGCGGGACACTTCTTTGCGGATCTGGGCCATATCGTTTTCAGAATAAGCCTGGAACGGCCGGTTCAACAACCCATTTTGGGGTGTCGGAGGCTGTTGCTCCACCAGGTTGCGCAAGATAGCTTCACCGGAGTGCTGACGGATTTGCTCTTGCAAAGCCTCGTGATTGGCCTGCATGGCTTTCATGAGGTCCTTCAGATGTTGGCTGTCCATACCCATCTTGTTTAGCGTTTCGGCTAATTCTTTTAAAGCGTCTTTCACTTCCTGAAAATTGAGCGCTTTTTCCATCTGGCGGGCCAGATAGCGCTGGTAACGCAGGTCCGTATATTGGTCAGACCCCATCATCTGGTCCAGGGTGCGAAGTTCCTGGGAGTTAAGCGGCTCGCCATTGACTAACTTCTCCATCATCTGGCGCAAGGCCTGGTTCATCTGGCGCAAGGCTTGTGCAAGCATGTGCGCTTCCTTGGCCGTCAACTGGCCAGCCCCATTCTGCATGGGTGGGGGTTGGTTGACCTGAAAAAATAATGGGAACAGTTTCTCAAATAGTGCCTGGTCGTGCTGTTCTTTGATCAGCGTGGCGCGCAGGCTTGTGCGGAAGATCTCCCGATCCATCGCACCCATGGCTTCGACCGCCTGGAACGCGTCCGCGCTTTCCGCCAGGCTGATGCGCACGCCGCTTGATCGCAGCGCGGCGATAAATTCCACCATGCGCTGGTCCATGATCAGTTACTCGACCGGCGTGGGAATAGATTACGCGGATCGGAGCGCCGGTCACCACGGTCGTCTTTACCGCCGCGGTCATCTCTACCGCCCCGATCATCCCGACCGCTCTTATCGCTCCGATCGCTTCGATCGCTTCGATCGCTGTCAGTTAAGTGGCTAAGCTGCTGGCGAGCGCGCGCCAGGTCTGTCTCGTGCTTAAGCAGCACTGTCAAGGTGGTTTGAAGCGTCTTTTCATCCAGGCTCGAGGCATTCAATGTCACCAATGCCCTGGCCCAATCCAGGGTCTCACTCATCGAAGGGGACTTGCGCAGATCGATACAGCGCAGCTTTTGCACCAGCTCAACCGCCTGGCGGGCCAACTTGGGTTGGAGCTCAGGCACCTTCAAGCGCACCACCGCCAGCTCCTGCTCCAGGTCGGGATAATCGATATAGAGATATAGACAGCGCCGCTTCAGAGCCTCGCTTAACTCGCGGGTATTATTGCTGGTCAACAGCACGAAGGGGGTATGCACCGCACGCAAAGTCCCCAGCTCTGGCACACTGATTTGAAAATCGCTCAACACTTCCAGCAAGAATGCCTCAAATTCGGCATCCGCCCGGTCGATTTCGTCAATTAATAACACCACCGGCTTTTCGCTGAGGATCGCCTTCAACAAGGGTCGCTGGAGTAAAAAGCGCATGGAGAAAAAAACATCCTCTTCCGCGCTCAACCGGTCGACTGCTTCACGCAGGGTTCCCGCCGTGGACAGCGTATCCGAAAGCTTATCGCGAAGCAGTTGGGTATAAAGGAGCTGCTTGGCATATTCCCACTCGTACAGTGCTTTGGTCTCATCCAGCCCCTCGTAGCATTGTAAGCGGATCAGTTCGCGCCCCATTGCGCCGGCGACCGCCTTGGCCAACTCGGTTTTACCCACACCGGCTGGGCCTTCTGCCAGCACCGGTTTCCCCAGTTGGTTGCTCAAATAAACCACCGTGGTGATCTCATCACTCGCGATGTAGCCCTGGTTTCCAAGCGCTTTTTTAAAGTTTTGTGGGTCGTTTAGGGATGTCATATTAATTCCTTTTATGAATGCCATGAGAAAAGAGTCTCCGAATTTGAGGGTGTCGCGGGTACTTCGTACCCGCGACACCCTCAAATTCGGGGCTTTTTCACAGGGCCTGAGCAGTTACAGTTTTTTTAAAGGACAAGCTAGTGCAAGTATAACCATCTGCTGCGCCAAATAAAAGGTTTTGTTTAACCTATGGTCGTACGGTGCGGGTCGCCCATCCTAATGGGTGAAACGCCTTTTATAAAAACCTTCTATGGTGAAATCCGGGCTTTTGATGTAGGCCATCGTTCCGGCTTCATCCTGGCGGATCTTTTCCACGGCTTGCATGACGCGATCGGCAATCTCAAGCGGGATGGTAGTGATGCCGTTGATGTCCCCGTGGAGCAAATCGCCAGGGTGGACGGGAACCCCATCGATCACCACTGGGACGTTCACCTTGAGCAGGCGCGGGTTGCCGTGAGCCGGTGTAAGCCCGGCGGCGAAACACTGCAAACCGAGTGCCTTCACTTCCAGGATGTCCCGCAGCCCGCCATCCGTCACAATCCCCACCACACCCAATCGTTTGGCCAGGGTGCCCATCACCTCCCCCAGGTGCGCAGATTTTTCAAGGGTTGGGCCAACGTCTTGCATCACCAACACAACCGGCCTGGAAGAATTGGCCATGGCGGTCATCCATTCCAACCAGACCTGGGGGTCTTGCGCAACAGCGGGCGTCGTCGAGTCAACCGTCAGGGTAACGGCATACCCGGCCATTGTACCCAGCTCGGGCAGCAGGCAGCGGATGGCCATGCCCATAAACCCCTCCACGCGACCGCGGATATTGAACGTTTCAATCGCGTTACAAATGGTAGGTGTATCAACCTGGCGCAAGGCCTGGATTTGCTCTGGGGTTAACATCGTGTCGTCCTCCCTTTTTCTAAGATCAGTCATTCAATAATACCTTCGCCATTTTGGGATTATCTTTCTTCGTCGGGGCGTATGGCATACGCCCTCTTCATAGACCAGGGCGTATGCCATACGCCCCTACCCAAACCTCCCCTCAAACGCGGCCTTGAGTATAGTAATTATAACCACTATGGAATTGGATTGGAGTCATAAAAAAGGGGATGTTCGCTCGTGTCACAAACATCCCCTTTTTTAGATACAAAATCGGGGCGATTTAAATGTTCAACGCTGCGAGCAGCTTCGCGCCAACGGCAGAACCCCAGCCGGTGCAGGCGTCCCATCCGGCGGCCGCGCTGTAAGCGCCGTTATTACCCGAGGTCACGTCATTGAACAGACCTTTTCCTGAAAGAGATCCGTAAATCAATGGGTTCAAAAATCCCACGGGTTTACCGATCTTCTGGTTCATTAGGGCCAGCAGCCCTGCATAGAGCGGCGCCACGGCGCTGGTGCCCCCAAAGACCGCGTTCTGGCCATCCACGCGCACCTGGTAACCGGTAGCCGGGTCAGCGTCTGCAGATACGTCCGGAACACCCCGCCCGGCTTTACCACCCGAGTTGGCCGAAACAGGCACACGCGCGTTATGTTGGTAAGTGGGCAGTGGGAATTGGTCGCTCACCCCACCCCCCGTTGCGCTGCTGGCAACTGACTCATTCCAGACCGTTTCGCTGGCAATTTTTTGCCCTGTCGCCACCAATTTGGTTCCCCCACAGCCCAGGGCAAAAGGACTGGACGCGGGAAAATCGACGTGGGCTTTATTATCGTTGACCCCATCCGACGACCCATTATCACCGGCTGCCACGCACACGGTCACACCCACGGCAGCCGCGGCCTGGAAAGCCTGGTCGAGGGCCGTCATCGATTGAACCGTCCAGTTCGATTCGGCGCTGCCCCAGCTAATAGAGATCACCGATGGCTTGTGGGTGTTGTCATGCACAGCCTTGTTCACCGCGTCCAAAAAACCCTGGGATGTATTTGGAGCAAAATAGACCACAATCGTCGCTTTTGGGGCAATGGCGGCCGCCACTTCGATATCCAGCATGACCTCACCATCCGCACTATTTGCATTGGTCGGGTGATTGCGCCCGCCATCTATACGCACTGCCTTTACATTCGGGGTCGGTAAACCAAGACCGCTAAAATAGGCACGGATATCTGCTGGCCGGAAGCCCCCATCCAGCTCGATGAGCCCGATGCACTGTCCGCTGCCGTCTAAACCGGAAGGGAAATTATACAAAGACGCCAACTGCGTGGGGGTGAAGGAGCCTGGGCTGGCTACTTCTGAAGCAATACCCCCTTTTTGGTGGCGCTGGTAATGCGGCCGGGCCTGTGGGCGGTCGTCCAGGCCAAAAATGCCTTCGATGATACCCTCCAGATCGGACGGGACCGTCAGGCTGCCCACCCTGCCGCGGAAGGTGCCTTCGGCATGTTCGTAATTCTGAAGTGAGGTTCCAAAGGCTGCGTTAAAGGATGCCGTTGTACCGGATAGGACGAGGCTGCGCTGATCTGGATTGGTTTCAACCACCACCAATTGATGACCCTGCGCGAAAGACACCACCTTGGCCACGTCTTGTGGATCCGCCCCGTGGGCATCGGCCAGCTCTGCGCGGGATAAATAACTGCGCTGATTGGGCGTCACATCATCCGCGACGTGGTTGGCGGATAAGGTACTGAGTGGATTTTTGGATCGTAAGCGGATGGTGACTTCCATGCGCTCATCAGCCGGAACAGGGCCCACAGCACGCGCATCCGCCAATGGCGCCTTTTCACTCCCACGAATGGTGATTCGACCTGGTTTTGAAGACATAGATTAACTCCTTCGATAATAGAGCATTATTTAGATGGCTTTTATCATAATAACACGCTCTCATCAATTGACAAGGCTTATCCTGGATTAATTAAGGTTGCCGTGAACCTGCTGATCCTTTCATTTACAAAAAGTGGTAACATTGTATGCAAATTTACATATAGGACGCCTATCCATGTACCCCACCCCATCTGAACCCGATTCGCTGCCGGTCGACCTTCCATCCACTATCCAACGCGCACTGGCCGAAGATATCGGTCCCGGTGACGCCACCACCCTGAGCATCGTCGCCGTGGGGGCTACCATGAGCGGAAAAATTATCGCCAGGCAGGCAGGCGTGATCGCCGGGTTGGATGTGGCCAGGGCGGTCTTCCAAACCCTCGATGCCGGTCTCCAGGTTGAAATCCTTGTGGCGGAAGGGGCAAGGGTGAACGACCACCAGATCCTTGCCCACGTCTCCGGCCCGGCTCGCCCCCTGCTGACCGGCGAACGCACGGCCCTCAACTTCCTGGGGCGCATGTCGGGGATCGCCACCCAAACCCGGCGTTACGTAGACGCCATCGCGGGGACGCGCGCCGTCATCCTGGACACGCGTAAGACCGTCCCAGGGCTGCGCAGCCTCGATAAACTGGCCGTCCGCCGTGGCGGCGGTAAGAATCACCGCGCCGGGTTGTACGACATGATTTTGATTAAAGATAACCACATCGATTTTGCCGGATCGCTGCCAAACGCTGTGCGCCTGGCGCGCGCCAATGCCGCCGGTTTACCCATCGAAGTGGAGACACGCACACTGGACGACGTGGCCAATGCGCTGTCCATGGGTGTTGAGATGATCTTGCTGGACAACATGCCGCCTGAAATGATGGCCAAAGCCGTTCGCCTCACGGACAGGCGCGCCAAACTTGAGGCCTCAGGCAATATCACCCTGGAGACTATCCGCCAGGTGGCCGAAACCGGGGTCGACTATATATCCATCGGCGCCCTGACCCATTCGGTCAAGGTGTTCGATGTCAGTTTGAAATGGGAAAATAAATGAACACATTAGAAATGTACGAATCGCTTAAAGCGTCGCTGGCTCACGTGGTCCCCGATGTGGAGCTGCGTTATAAGGCCGAGATCGCGGTGGAAATAAACCGCCTGAAGGCTGAGAAAAACGCGGTGATCCTCGGGCATAATTACATGGAGCCGGTGCTGTACCACTCGGTGACCGACTTCAAGGGTGACTCGCTCGAGCTCAGCCGCAGGGCAGCCCAGACCGATAAAGATATTATCGTCTTTTGCGGGGTAAAATTCATGGCCGAAACGGCCAAGATCCTCAATCCGTCCAAGACGGTGCTCATTCCCGAAAAGAACGTGGGGTGTTCGCTGGCCGCCAGCATCACCGCGGAGGACGTGCGCGGGTTGAAAGCGCGCTTCCCGGGCGTACCGGTGGTCACCTACATCAACACCTACGCGGATGTCAAAGCCGAATCGGACATCTGCTGCACCTCCGGAAATGCGGTGGCAGTGGTGGAATCGCTCCACACCGACACCATCATCTTCCTGCCCGACCAGTACCTGGCGGGTAACGTGGCCAAAGAGACCGGCAAGCACATCATCTTTCCATCCCTGAGCCCCAATGCGGGAACAGATGACCTGCTGGACGTGCAAATGATCGGCTGGCATGGGCGCTGTGAAGTGCATGAAAAGTTTACCGTGGAAGATATCCAGCGCATTCGCCAGCAGTTCCCCCAGGTGCTCATCCTGGCTCATCCGGAATGCAGCCCCGAAGTGGTGGCAGCCTCGGATTTCTCGGGCAGCACCTCGGCCATGGTCAAATATGTGGCCAGAACGAACGCTCCTCAATACCTGCTCCTGACCGAATGTTCGATGGGCGACAACATCGCCGCCTCAAACCCAGAAAAAGACATGCTGCGCCTGTGCAGCGTGCGCTGCCCACACATGAACATGATCACCATGGAAAATACCCTGGCAGCGCTGGTCAATAACCAATACGAAGTGACCATCCCCGAAGACATCCGCCTGCGTGCCTTGACCGCGGTCGAACGGATGCTCGCCATCGGCTAGGAGAAGTATGGACAAGACTGACGTCGTCATTATCGGCTGCGGGATCGCCGGAGCCACCGCCGCGCTGCGCCTGGCGCAAAACCCCGACCGGCATATCCTGGTGCTGACCCGCCACGCGGA
>DAIQPZ010000127.1:0-7665 GCA_036787065.1 Anaerolineaceae bacterium | reverse complement strand
CCGCAATTACCTCAAATTCGGACCACTTTCTTCTCATGCTTGAGTAGTTACCTGCTCGTGTACGCGCAAATAATGCCCGAATTTGGGGACTTTCTTTTCGTGGCTGGGTAGGTGCAAATAAAGAATTTATAGATCAGATTTGTGGGGTAAATGCAAACAGAATGAAAGTTCGTTCTGTGTAAAAGCGGTGGTATATTTTATGAGAAGTGCTGGGTTCAAAGAATGGTGTGTTGGGGAATCCTTACAAAAGTGACTTATCCACGGGTCAACCTATTAGGCGTACAGGTAAGCGCCATCAATATCCCTCAGGCATTGGAGGCGATTGACGGCTGGATTCACAATGGCCAATCCAATTATGTGTGTGTCACCCCTGCGCATTCCGTGATGGAATGTTATGATCACCCGGATATAAAAGACATATTTAATTCGTCAGGCCTCACCACACCCGACGGGATGCCGTTGGTATGGTGGCTGCGCTGGCATGGCCAACGGCATGTGGACCGGGTGTATGGGCCGGATTTGATGCTGGCCGTTTGCCAGGAATCTATTGAAAAAGGGTACCGCCATTTTCTGTATGGGGGTGCGCCGGGTGTGGCGGAGGCGTTATCGGATTCTTTGAAGAGCCGTTTTCCTGGTCTCCAGATAACCGGTTGTTATACGCCACCTTTTCGTGAGTTAACGCCAGAGGAAGATCGGCTTGTCATCAGCCAGATCGAAGCCTCTCAGGCAGATATCGTGTGGGTGGGTATCAGTTCGCCCCGGCAGGATTGTTGGATGAGCGAGCACGTTGGGCGGGTTGGAGCTCCCGTATTGATTGGGGTAGGCGCCGCATTCGACTTTTTATCCGGCCTTAAGCGCCAGGCCCCAAAATGGATTCAACGCAGCGGGTTTGAATGGCTTTTCCGATTGTTGAATGAACCGCGCCGTTTGTGGCGCCGGTATCTTCTTTTATATCCACGATTTATTTTTCTGGTTTTAGGCCAGGTTTTTGTTGAGGTGTTTGGGCAGCCACGGAATTAATCTCTTAGGAATGGCTTATGTTTAGACGTTTTTCGGTTAATTTTGCAATTTTCTCGATCATTGTGGATACTTTTGTGATCGTGCTGGCCATGCTGGCTTCGGCCTGGCTTCGACCTTACTTCATTGGGTGGTCTTTCATCAAACAATTGCCTGGCGCGGGCTGGTTTTGGCCAGGGCTGTATGGGATTTTTCCTGCTTTGTGGATTGGCGTTTTCTTGTTGGTCTCTCTTTACGATGGCCGGAAGAATTTACGCGTGGTGGATGAGTTTGGCAGTTTGACCCTCGGATCGTTCCTGGCAACGATTTCAATGGCAGGCGTTTTGTACTTCTTATCCCGCGAAGTATCCCGTTTCCAGTTTTTACTGTTTGTGAGCGTTGCTTATGCCAGTCTGCTCTTATGGCGCAGTGCTGCCCGGATCGCGTTTCGTTGGAACGCCTTGAATTCATTCCAGCGGCGGCGGGTCCTTATTGCCGGGGTTGGCGAAACCGGGCAGCGCTTGCGGGAACAAATTGATAGCCTGCCATTCTTGGGGCTGACTGTGGTGGGTTTTTTAGCCGATGAGCCCGTCCGCCGGGGCGAGTCTTCCGATATCGTGGGTCGTCTGGATCAAGTCAGAGAGGTGATTTCCCAATCTAACGTGGATGACGTGGTGATTGCCCTGCCTCGGTCAGCCTACCGCCGCTTAAACCAGTTGGTAGCTGAATTGCACGATCTCCCCGTCAAGGTGTGGATTATCCCCGATTATTTTTCCTTATCCCTACACCGGGCATCGGTAGAGGAGTTCGCCGGTATTCCTATGTTGGATTTACGCGCGCCGGCCTTGAGCGATTACCAGCGCATGGTCAAACGGGCCTTCGATCTGGTTGTTACCTGCCTGGGCCTGCCTTTTACCTTGCTTGTGGTGGGGTTGATCGCGCTGGCGATCCGCCTGGACAGCCCGGGCCCGATTTTCCTGAAACAAAAGCGGGTGGGTGAAAACGGTAAATTGTTTGAGATGATTAAATTCCGTTCGATGGTCGAGAATGCGGAACAACTGCGCAACCTGGTTGAACAGGTGGACGATAATGGCCACATCATCCAGAATAAAAATCCCGATGATCCGCGGGTGACGCGGGTTGGCCATTTCTTGAGACGGACCAGCCTGGATGAACTGCCCCAGTTGATGAATGTATTGCGGGGGAATATGAGCCTGGTCGGCCCCCGGCCAGAGCTTCCATATCTGGTTGAGAAATATGAATTATGGCAGCGTAAACGCTTTGCGGTTCCCCAGGGCATGACCGGGTGGTGGCAGGTCAGCGGTCGCAGCGATAAACCCATGCACTTGCATACCGAAGAGGATTTATATTACGTTCAACATTACTCGCTCTGGCTCGATCTTCAAATTATGTTTAAGACGTTAAGTGTCGTTTTACGGGGAAAAGGGGCTTATTAACCCGGAAAAAGATCCGAATTTCAGGTGTTTGCGTGTGCGAAGCACACGCAAACACCTGAAATTCGGAACCTTCTTGGCATTAAATCTCGTGGGTTGGGGTGATCGGGTATAATCATTCATCGACCAATCCACCTGAAGTGTGGTTAAATTATCCTGATGAACCTTATTCCTTTATCAATCCCAGATGTATTACGTATCGAACCGAAAGTGTTTGGTGACGCGCGGGGTTTCTTTATGGAGACCTTTCAGGCCAATGAGTTTTCAGCCGCTGGAATTCCCACCCAATTCGTCCAGGATAATCATTCTGGTTCACGGCAGGGGATTCTGCGCGGGCTGCATTACCAGATCCGGCAGCCGCAAGGCAAGCTGGTGCGGGTAATCGCGGGAGCCGTATACGATGTGGCGGTCGATATTCGGCGCAGCTCTCCCACCTTTGGCCTTTGGGTGGGTGAAGTGTTATCTGCGGAGAATAAATGCCAGCTCTGGATCCCGGTAGGGTTTGCGCACGGCTTCTATGTGGTCAGTGAATGGGCCGAGGTCATCTATAAGACCACAGATTTCTATACTCCGGAATGGGAGCGTTCGCTGTTATGGTCCGATCCCGGGTTGGCCATCCCCTGGCCGTTATTGGATGGGGCTTCTCCCAGCCTATCGGCCAAAGACGCCCAGGGAAAGCCGCTCAATCAGGCGGACCTTTTTAATTGAATGATGCCTGGATGGGTGAGGTGATATGAAAATTGTGTTGGTAACGGGTGGCGCTGGATTTATCGGCTCAAATTTTATTCATTATTTATTAAAAACTGAGCCGCAGGTTAAGGTGATCAATTTAGATGCCCTAACCTACGCGGGTAACCCGGCCAATCTGGTGGGACTGCCGGATGAGAGCCGGCACACCTTCGTGCATGGCAATATCTGCGACCGGGCGCTGGTGGATTCCCTTTTCCATCGTTATGGGATTGACACCGTGGTGCATTTCGCGGCTGAAACCCACGTCGACCGGTCCATCTTAGACCCTGCCCAATTTGTCCAGACCAACGTGGTGGGCACTTTTACTTTGCTCGAAGCGGCGCGCCAGGCCTGGGTGCTGGATAAGACCGTGCCGCTTGGAGAGGCGCGTTTTCAACATGTGTCCACCGACGAGGTGTTTGGTACCCTGGCGCCAGGGGATCCCCCCTTCGACGAAAACACGCCCTACGCACCCAATTCGGTTTACTCGGCATCAAAAGCGTCCAGCGATCACCTGGTGCGCGCTTACGAGCGCACCTTTGGACTGCCAGTGACGATCACGAACTGTTCCAATAATTATGGGCCGTACCAGTTCCCGGAGAAGCTGATTCCCTTGATGATATTAAATGGGGTCACCGGGCGGCCCTTGCCGGTTTATGGCGATGGGATGCAGGTGCGGGATTGGTTGTATGTGGGCGATCACTGTGAGGCGATCTACCAGGTGCTGAAACGCGGCCGCCTGGGGCAGACGTATTGCGTGGGGGGTGACAACCAACCGCCCAATATCGAAATCGTCGAAACCATCTGTGATATTCTGGATGAGCTCCTGCCAGGAAATCCCCCCAACTCCCACCGCTCATTGATCACCCACGTGGTCGACCGCCCAGGCCACGACCGGCGCTACGACATCAACATCCAGAAAATAAAGGACGAATTAGGTTGGCAGCCACAGCGCACCCTGCGTGATGGCCTACTGGCGACCGTCCAATGGTATCTGAGCCACCCGGAGTGGGTCAGTTCGATCAGCCAGCGGTCAGATTTCAAGACCTGGATGGAACATAACTATGCCCAGAGGGGAGGATCAGCATGAAAGGCATCATTCTGGCAGGAGGTAAAGGCACCCGCCTTTACCCGATTACTTTAGGGGTGAGTAAACAGCTTCTGCCGGTTTACAACAAACCGATGGTCTATTACCCGCTGACCATGCTGATGCTGGCCGGTATTCGCGAGGTGTTGGTGATCAGCTCGCCTGAAGATTTACCCACCTTCCGCCGGCTTTTGGGAAGCGGTGAACAATGGGGGATTTCTTTCACGTATGTAGAGCAAAGCGCGCCGCGCGGCCTGGCCGATTCCTTCCTGGTCGGGAAGGATTTTATCGCGGGGCAGCCAACCTGCCTGATCCTGGGCGATAATATCTTTTATGGCCATGGCATGTCAGGCGTGCTGCAATCGTCGGCCAGTCTGGCGAGCGGCGCGATTGTGTTCGCCTACCAGGTGCGTGATCCAGAACGGTATGGCGTGGTCGAGTTTGATCGGGATGGACGCGCCCTGAGCATCGAAGAAAAACCGGTCCATCCCCGTTCAAACTTTATCATCCCAGGGATCTATTTCTACGATAACCAGGTGGTTCAAATGGCCGAGAGTCTCAAACCCTCTGCGAGGGATGAGCTTGAAATCACCGATTTGAATAAGCTTTACCTGGAGCGGGGTCTGCTCCAGGTGCAGGTATTGGGGCGTGGGGTGGCCTGGCTGGATATGGGTACGCATGAATCCCTGCTGCAGGCGGCCAATTACGTCCAGGCCGTGGAGGAACGACAGGGAATGATGATTTCCTGCCCGGAGGAAATTGCCTATCGGATGGGCTATATCAACGCCGGGCAGCTTTTGTCTCTGGCGGAAAAGATGTCTGGTAACAGCTACGGGGCTTACCTGATGCAGTTGTTGAACGAAAGGGCCCACTAACATGACCCGTATCTTACTCATCGGTAAAGTGGGTCAGTTGGGTTGGGAGCTGCGCCGGACTCTGGCGCCACTGGGCGAGGTGGTTTGCCTGGATTACCCGGATGTGGATTTTACCCACCCCGAAACGATCCCGGCCATTGTGGATCAGTCCGCGCCGCAGGTAATCATCAATGCGGTGGCTTACACGGCGGTGGATAAGGCCGAGAGCGAACCGGGTATCGCGCGGTTGATCAATGCGGTCACACCGGGCGTGTTGGCCGAGCAAGCTTTGAAACGCAAAGCGGTTCTGATCCACTATTCGACCGATTATGTTTTCAATGGTCTCAAGGGCGAAGCCTACTTTGAAACGGACCCGGTATCTCCGTTGAATGTGTATGGGCAGACGAAACTGGAAGGTGAACAGGTCATCCAGCAGGTCGGTGGGGCGTATGTCAGTTTGCGCACCAGTTGGGTTTACAGCACACGGCAAGGTGGGTTTGTCACCAAGGTGCTGCAATGGGCTCGCCAGCAGCCGGTTCTGCGCATGGTGACAGACCAGGTGAGCAAACCGACCTGGGCGAGAATGCTGGCAGAGGTGAATGCCCAGATGATTGCCATGGCAGGACAGGAGCCTTATGAGTGGTTCTCTCAGCGTTCTGGGCTGTATCACCTGGCTGGCAGTGGCACTGCCAGCCGCCTTGAGTGGGCCCAGGCGATTTTGGCCAACGATCCTCACCCGGAAGAACAGAAGGCAAAAGAGCTGCAAGCAGCCCTGACGTCGGAATTCCCCACACCCGCGGAACGGCCGCTCTATTCTGTGCTGGATTGCAGCCGTTTCACCCGGCAGTTTGGCCTGAGCCTGCCGAATTGGCGGGACACGCTAAAACTCGCAATGGACACACAGTAAAGCAGCGGTTGATGCCTTCCCCAGATATTTCCCTGTGCATTGTTTCTTATAAAGCCCGAGATTTGCTCAAAGATTGCCTGGCGTCGATCTACGCGCAGACGCTAAAACATACCTTTGAGGTGATCCTGGTGGATAATCACTCTGAGGATGGCACGTTTGAAATGGTGGAGGCCACATTCCCAGAGGTTAAGATCATCCAGACGGATGGGAATACGGGCTATACCTGGCCCATGAATCAGGCGCTCAAACAGGCTGTGGGCCAATATTGCGTCCAATTAAACCCGGATACACTGGTTGTCGAAGATGCTTTTGACAATTTATATGATTTCATGGAATGCCACGCCGGTGTGGGTATTGCAACCCCCAAGGTTCTTAACCAGGATGGAACATTGCAGAAACAATGTCGGCGCAGCGCGGCTCGCCCATGGGACGTGCTGACTTATTTTACCGGTCTGGCCAGGCTCTTTCCAAAAGATCCGCGCTTTGGCGGTTATTTACAGACTTTCTATGATGAGAATAAAATCCATCCTGTAGAAGCCGTTTCGGGCTCGTGCATGTTTATCCGCCGCAAAGTGATCGATGATATTGGTTATCTGGATGAGCAATTTTTCGCTTACCAGGAAGATGCGGATTACTGCTTCCGTGCACGCCAGGCAGGATGGGAAATATTTTTTGTCCCATCTGCCCGCATCATCCATTATGGCGGTCAAGGCGGCTCGCGTGTACAGCCCTACCGGTCGATTGTCCAGTGGCACCTGTCTTATTACCGTTATTACCGCAAAAATCTTGCCAGAGATTATTTTTTCTTAATCAACGGGTTGTTTTATGGATTGATGGGGGTAAAACTGGGAATAACATTGGTGGCTACATTTTTCCGGAAAGAGAAATTTGTAGGCAGTCGTAAACCCTAAGGCTGTTTTATGGGGTGGCTATCTTAAATATCAACAGCCTTTCCAGTGATATCCGGGGATATTGCTCTGGTAATTTCCTGGCGATAAAGGGCGCCGTTGGCGGCGGTTAAGGCTGTGATGACCCATAAAAAGGGGAGCGCAAAAGAATCGATGCTGAAACCTTCTACCAGGAAGGCAATTAAGGCCAGTTGACCTGCCAGCGAGACCAGCTTGAGAGTGGAATCACGACTGCGACCCACGAACCGGGCTGATCGCCAGAGAATATAATACCAGGTTACGAATAATGAAAATCCCAGCAAACCTGTGTCCGATAACAAACGGATCCACAGGCTTTTAACGTTGGGCAAGTCGTAGAGACGGTATAGGACATCCCGTATCTCAAATGTGCCCCAACCCTGAAATGGTACGTGGGCGGGAAAATAAAAACCAGAGTTGCCTAACCCCACACCCAGCCATGGGTAATCGTTAAACGTGTGCCATCCAGTAAACCAATACACCGCCCGTTCTAAAAATGCAAAACGGTTGCTGATATAAAGGAGGCTGTCTTCATTAAAACTCAGGCTGCTCAATTCTGCTTTTGAGAATGGCTGTGTGAGCAGGTGGTAGCGATAATCGTATTTGCTGAATGCGGTTACAAATGCAAAGATACCCCCCACATAAACACCGATGAAAATGATCACCATGCTGACCTGAATGGCGACTTTTACCCACTTAACCCTGGATCCGC